>NZ_JBAWKM010000006.1:206550-239724 GCF_037095675.1 Pseudomonas sp. CCNWLW23
CGCACCGTCAGCGGTAATCACCTCGACCTGCTTGAGTGTCACCGGATCCTGGGCATATTTCGGATTGACCTCCATCACCACCTGGTACTGGTTGAGGCTGTCGTAGATCGTCGAAATCTGCCGCTGGCTGTAAGCGTTATTGAGCACGGCGGTGACCATGTTCATGTCGACCCCCAGGCGCTTCGCCTGATCCCGGTCGACAATCAGCGTCACCTGTTGCGCCCCGGCACCTTCGCGGGCATCGATGGCGGTCAGCTCGGGCAAGGCACGCAACGCGGTGACCACTTTCGGGAACCATTTGCGCAGCTCGGCGAGGTCGCCGCTTTGCAGGATGTAGGTGTATTGCGAACTGGTCTGCTCGCGGCCGCCACCAAACTGCAGATCCTGGTCGGCCATCAGCATCAACTGCGCCCCTGGCACCTTGGGCATTTCCTTGCGCAGGCGTTCTATGACCTTCTGCGCTGAAAGCTGGCGCTCCTTGATCGGCTTCAGGCGCACGATCATGAAGGCGTTGTTGGTGCCGTTGTTGCCGCCGATGAACCCGGCCACGCTTTCCACCGCTTCGTCCTTGAGCACGGCGCGGCGGAAGGTTTCCATTTTTGGCTGCATGACGTTGAACGACAGACCGTCGTCGCCACGCACGAAACCGATCAACTGGCCGGTGTCCTGCTGCGGCAGGAAGGTTTTCGGCACCACCACATAAAGCGCAATGTTGACGCCAACGGTGAGCAGCAGACTGAACAAGGTCAGACGGCGATGACGCAATACCCAGTCGAGGCTGGTGGCGTATTTGCCGACCATCCAGTCGTTGGTCTTGTGGCTCCAGCGTTGCAAGCGGTTTTCCTGGCCCGGCGTGTGCGGCTTGAGCCAGCGCGCGCAGAGCATCGGTGTCAGCGTCAGGGACACCACCAGCGACACCACGATTGCCGCCGCCAGGGTGATGGAAAATTCGCGGAACAGGCTTTCGACCAACCCGCCCATGAACAGGATCGACAGGAACACCGCCACCAGCGAGACGTTCATCGACAGCAGGGTAAAGCCGACTTCCTTGGCGCCGAGGTAAGCGGCCTGCATCGGCTTGACGCCTTCGTCGATGTGCCGGGAAATGTTTTCCAGCACCACGATGGCGTCGTCCACCACCAGACCGGTGGCGAGAATCAGCGCCATCAGCGACAGGTTGTTCAGCGAGAACCCGTAGAGGTACATCACCGCAAAGGTACCGACCAGCGACACCGGCACCGCCAGGGTCGGGATCAGCGAGGCGCGGAAGTTACCCAGAAACAGGTAAACCACCAGCACCACCAGGGCGACGGCGATCAGCAAGGTCATCTCGGCTTCGTGCAGCGTGGCCTTGATTACCGGCGAGCGATCCATGGCCAGATTGAGTTTGACGCTGGCCGGCAGCACCGCTTGCAGCGCGGGCAACTGTGCCTTGATCTCGTTGACCGTTTCGATGATGTTGGCGCCGGCCTGACGGTTGATCACCAGCAATACCGCCGCGTCGTCATTGAAGAAACCGCTGTTGTAACGGTCTTCGACGCCATCGCTGACTTTCGCCACGTCCTTGAGACGCAATGCGGCGCCGTCGGCGTAGTGAATGATCAACGACTCGTAATCCTTGGCTTTCTCCAACTGGTCGTTGGCCTGGATCTGCCACAAGCGCTCGCCGTCCTCGACCGAACCCTTGGGCCGGCGCACGTTAGCGTCGGCAATGGTCTTGCGCACATCGTCGAGGGCCACGCCGTACTGGTTGAGGGCCTGCGGTTCGAGCTCGATGCGCACCGCCGGCAGCGAACTGCCACCGATCTGCACTTCACCAACGCCCTGCACTTGCGACAGGCTTTGCGAGAGGATGGTCGAGGCCAAGTCGTAGAGCTGGCCTTTTTCCAGCACATCCGAAGTCAGCGACAGCACCATGATCGGCGCCTGCGACGGGTTGACCTTTTTATAGGTCGGCATGCTGCGCATCCCGCTCGGCAGCAGATTGCGCGAAGCATTGATCGCCGCCTGCACCTCCCGCGCCGCGCCGTTGATGTCGCGGTCGAGGTCAAATTGCAGAATCACCCGCGTCGAACCCTGACTGGAACGGCTGCTCATGGTATTGACGCCGGCAATTGCACCGAACGACCGCTCCAGCGGCGTCGCCACCGTCGAAGCCATCACCTCGGGACTGGCGCCCGGCAGACTGGCCTGGACGACGATCACCGGGAAGTCCATCTGCGGCAGCGGCGATACCGGCAACAGACCGAAGCTGACCCCGCCGAGCAACATGATTGCCAGGGAGAGCAGCATGGTTGCCACGGGGCGTTTGATGAAAGGGCCGGAGAGGTTCATAGCGTCGAGCTCCAAGCTGCAAGCTGCGAGCTACAAGCTGTTCCTGCGCGCGCAGGCTGCTGTTTTCTTGCAGCTTGAAGCTTGCAGCTTGCAGCTGCTTTCACCACGCCGCTCACACCACCTCTCCCGCGACAGGCTTGGTCCAACGCCGCCCCAACCGATCAAAAGCCAGGTAAATCACCGGCGTGGTGAACAGCGTCAACACCTGGCTCACCAGCAAACCGCCCACCATCACCAGACCCAACGGCTGACGCAGTTCCGCGCCAGACCCCGTGGCCAGCATCAGCGGCACTGCGCCGAACAACGCCGCCAGCGTGGTCATCAGAATCGGCCGAAAACGCAGCAGCGCCGCTTGATAGATCGCCTCGGCCGGGGCCATGCCCTGGGTGCGTTCGGCGTCAAGGGCGAAGTCGATCATCATGATCGCGTTCTTCTTGACGATGCCGATCAGCAGGATGATGCCGATGATCGCGATCATGCCCAAATCGTTGCCACTGAGCAGCAACGCCAGCAAGGCACCGACCGCTGCCGACGGCAAGGTCGAAAGAATGGTGATCGGGTGGATGTAGCTCTCGTAGAGCACGCCCAGGACGATGTACATGGTCACCACCGCCGCCAGAATCAGCAGCAAGGTGCTCGACAGCGAAGCCTGGAACGCTTGCGCCGCGCCCTGGAACTGGGTCTGCACGCCGACCGGCATGCCGATGTCCTGCTGCACTTGCTCGATGATGTCCACGGCATGCCCCAACGCCACGCCCGGCGCGAGGTTGAACGACATCATCACTGCCGGAAACTGGCCGATATGGGTGATCGCCAATTGCGCCTGACGTTCTTCGACATGCGCCAGACTCGACAGACGCACCTGCGCGCCGTCGGTGGTCTTGACGTGAATCTGATCCAGCGCCTGCGGGCCGATCTTTTCCCCGGCCTGGGCTTGCAGCACCACGCGGTACTGGCTGGCCTGGGTGTAAATGGTCGAAATCTGCCGCTGGCCGAACGCGTCGTACAGCGCATCGGTGATATTCGCCACCGACACGCCAAGGCGCGATGCGGCGTCGCGGTCGATCACCAGATAGACCTGCAAGCCTTTGTCTTGCAAATCACTGGCAACGTCGGTCAACTCCGGACGCTGCGCCAGGGCTTCGACCAGACGTCCGCTCCACTGGCTGAGCAATTCGGAGTCCGGCGAAGACATGCTGAACTGATACTGGGTGCGGCTGACCCGATCCTCAATGGTCAGATCCTGCACCGGCTGCATGAACAAACGAATGCCGACCAGTTTGTCCAGTTTTGGTTGCAGGCGGGAAATCACTTCGCTGGCCGTCAGATCGCGCTCGCCATGGGGCTTGAGGTTGATCAGCAAGCGGCCGCTGTTGAGCGTGGCGTTGTCGCCGTCGACGCCAATGTAGGACGACAGGCTCTGCACCGCCGGATCTTCGAGAATGATCTTCGCCAGTTGCTGCTGCCGTTCGCCCATCGCCGCGAAGGAGATCGACTGCGGCGCTTCGGAAATACCCTGAATCACCCCGGTGTCCTGCACCGGAAAGAAACCCTTCGGCACGATGACGTAAAGGAATACGGTCAACGCCAGTGTGCCGATGGCGACCAGCAAGGTCAGCGGCTGATGCTTGAGCACCCAGCGCAGCATCCGCCCGTATTCGTTGATCATCCAGTCGATGAACGCACCGCTGGCGCGATAGAAACGGCCTTGCTCGTGTTCCTGCGGTTCACGCTTGAGCAGACGCGCGCACATCATCGGCGTCAGGGTCAGCGACACCACCAGGGAAATCAGGATCGCCACCGCCAGGGTGATGGCGAACTCGCGGAACAGGCGCCCCACCACGTCGGCCATGAACAGCAACGGAATCAGTACGGCGATCAGCGACAGGGTCAGGGAAATCAGGGTGAAGCCGATCTGCTTCGCGCCCTTGAGCGCGGCCTGCATCGGGCTGTCACCCTCTTCGATGAAGCGTGAAATGTTCTCGAGCATGACGATGGCATCGTCGACCACGAAGCCGGTGGCAATGGTCAGCGCCATCAACGTCAGGTTGTTCACCGAGAAACCGGCGAGGTACATCACGCCAAAGGTGCCGATCAGCGACAGCGGCACGGCGACCGAGGGAATGATCGTCGCACTGGCGCGGCGCAGAAACAGGAACGTGACCATGACAACCAGCGCGATGGCGATCAGCAGTTCGTGTTGCACGTCGGTGACCGAGGCGCGGATGGTCTGGGTGCGGTCTGTGAGCACAGTGACGTCGAGGCCGGCCGGCAGGTTGTCGGTGATGCTCGGCAGCAAGGCCTTGATGCGGTCAACCACTTCGATAACGTTGGCGCCTGGCTGACGCTGGATATTCAGCAACACCGCCTGATTCTGGTTGGCCCACGCAGCGAGACGCTCGTTCTCGGCGCCATCGACGATTTCCGCGACGTCCTTGAGCCGCAACGGCGCGCCGTTCTTGTAGGTCAGGATCAGATTCGCGTAGTCCTCGGGCGAGGTCAGTTGGTCGTTGGCATCGAGCATCGACACCCGGGTCGGGCCATCGAAGTTGCCTTTCGGCTGGTTGACGTTGGAGGCGCCGATCAGCGTGCGCACGTCCGACAAATTGAGGCTGTTGGCCGCGAGCGCTTCGGGGTTGACCTTGATTCGTACCGCCTGACGCTGGCCACCAGCGATGCTGACCATGCCGACGCCGCTGATCTGGGCGATTTTCTGCGCCATGCGCGTATCGACCAAGTCATTGAGCTTGGGCAGCAGCATGGTTTTCGAAGTGATGGCCAGGGTCAGCACCGGGGTGTCCGCCGGGTTGACCTTGTTGTACACCGGCGGCGCCGGCAGGTCGGTCGGCAGCAGGTTGGTCGCGGCATTGATCGCGGCCTGCACCTGCTGCTCGGCGACGTCCATGTTGATGTCGAGGCTGAAACGCAGGGTCAGCACCGAAGCGCCGCCGGAGCTGGTCGAAGCCATTTGCGTCAGGCCCGGCATCTGCCCGAACTGGCGTTCAAGCGGCGCGGTGACGGCGCTGGTCATCACGTCCGGACTGGCGCCGGGGTACAGGGTCATGACGCGGATGGTCGGGTAATCGACCTGCGGCAAGGCCGAAACCGGCAGCAGGCGATAAGCGATCAGGCCGGCCAGGACAATGGCCAGCATGCTCAGGGTGGTGGCTACCGGACGGAGGATGAACAGCCGCGAAATGTTCATGCGCCCTTCTTGGCCTTTTCAGCGGTGGTCGCATCGGGATTGGCGGCGGATTTACCTTGCAGGTGCTCGGTCGGCGAGGTCGGCACTTCGCTGCTGTCATTGACCACTTCGACTTCGCTGCCCTCCTTCAGGCGATCGGTGCCTTCAAGCACAACGCGATCGCCCGCGGCGAGGCCTTCGGTGACCACGGTGTTGTCACCGTCGCTGGCACCGATTTTCAGCTGGCGAATGGTGACTTTCCTGTCGCCGTCCAGCGCATAGACGAAGGTGCCATTGGTGCCGAACTGGATCGCTGCCGACGGCGCCAGCACTACACCTTTGAGCGTGTCGGCCAGCAAATGAACGTTGACGAACTGGTTGGGGAACAGCGACTGGTCGCGGTTATCGTAACGGGCCTTGAATTTCAAAGTGCCGGTAGCGACGTCGATCTGGTTGTCGAGGCTTTGCAGCACGCCGGTGGCTTGCAGCTTGGTGTCGCCGCGATCCCACGCTTCGGCAGGCAACTTGGCGCCACTGCGGTAACGGGCCAGCACGGTGTCGAGGCTGTTCTCCGGCAGGGTGAAGGCCACGCTGATCGGTTGCGTCTGGGTGATCACCGCGAGGAACGTGGTGTCGTTGGCGGCTACGAGGTTGCCGACGTCGACCTGACGCAGACCGACGCGACCGGCAATCGGCGCGCGGATCTTGGTGAATTCGAGATTGAGCTTGGCATCGTTGACCGCTGCCTGATTGGTCTTGACCGTGCCCAGATACTGCCCCACCAGCGCTTCGGCGGTGTCGAGGGTCTGTTTGGCGATGCTGTCTTCTTTATACAGCCCACGATAACGCTCGACGTCGACCTGGGCGTTTTTCAGTTGCGCCTGATTCTGCAGCAACGTGCCTTCGGCCTGGAGCAAAGCATTCTGGTAAGGACGCGGATCGATCTCGGCCAGCAGGTCGCCCGCCTTGACCATCTGCCCTTCTTCAAAATGAATCTTCACCAGTTCGCCGCCCACCCGGCTGCGCACATTGATGGTATTGAGCGCGGTGACCGTGCCCAGTGCCTTGTAATACAGCGGGAAGTCGCCCTTCACCGCTGGCGCCACTCGCACCGGAATCGGCCCGGTACCGCCGCCGAAGCCCGGCCGCATCATTCCCGAGCGCCCGGTATGGCCGGCGGCCGCTTTGTCGCCGCCCGCCTTGTCAGCAGAGCCGGCGGGCCAGAACTTCCAGCACAGGACAGCGATGACCAACAGGACCAGCAGGCTGATCAGCCAGCGACGGGATTTGCGGGGGGACGATTGCATGGAGTTATTGACCATTGGGCGCGTGGGCTTCTATTACGGGAGGCTGAACGATAAGCACTGAGTGGATTTAAGCAAAGCAGCTTTACCGGCAATTTACCTTCCACTTACGTTTCAAGGTGTGAGGCAAAACCCTGATACACAAATGAAAACGGCCTGGACAGGGCCAGGCCGTTAACAATTGTAAAAGCCTTACTTGAGAACGGACAGTGCCGCTTCGTAGTTAGGCTCTTCGGCGATTTCCTTGACCAGTTCGCTGTGCAGGACGGTGTCGTTTACGTCCAGCACCACAACGGCGCGAGCGGTCAGGCCTTTCAGCGGGCCGTCAGCGATGGCCACGCCGTAGTTTTCGATGAACTCGCTGCCGCGCAGGGTCGACAGGTTCTGTACGTTTTCCAGACCTTCGGCGCCGCAGAAGCGCGCCTGGGCGAACGGCAGGTCAGCGGAGATGCACAGCACCACGGTGTTGCTGATGTCGTTGGCCTGGGCGTTGAACTTGCGCACGGAAGTGGCGCAGGTCGGGGTGTCGACGCTTGGGAAGATGTTGAGGACTTTGCGCTTGCCGGCGAAGTCTTTCAGGGTGACGTCGGACAGATTGCCGGCTACCAGGGAAAAGGCTGGCGCCTTGGAACCGGCTTGTGGCAACTGGCCGTTGACTTGAACCGGATTGCCTTTGAGGGTGACTTGAGCCATGACTTGAGTCCTTCTGTTTTTTGATTGGAAAGCATGCAAGAGGCGGAAGTTAACCACGAAATCGGCTGGCGACCTATGCCCCGTTGGAAATTGTTGGGCGCTCCACGGCGAGATTGTATACAGGTCCTGTGGGAGCGAGCCTGCTCGCGAAATCGGGTATCGATATCAGAAACGTGTGTCAACTCGGCTACCGCTTTCGCGAGCAGGCTCGCTTCCACAGAAGTTTGCAGTGCCACCCCAACCACCTTCGATTAAGCCCGGCTCCGACGATTAGAGGTGTGATATGTGCACCGCGTCCCCCGCACCAACGAATTAATTCCTTCGACTGGCTAACCCCCGATTAGCTGCTAGTTTCAGAAGGACGTGTCCTACAGGCTTGATAAGCAAAGGGATAACGCAGTAGCGGCGCGACAGTGCTCAGTTGTCCGGAAAAACACCATGGAATCGGGAAATGATCTGCAGTCGAGCCGGGAATAGAGGATTTCTGCCGCGGCCGGGTGGCGCGGCGTTCGCCATGCTCAAGCCACGGAGCGGGCGTCTCCTCCTCTTGCTGTGCCTGGGCGTCAGTCCATCGCTGTTCGCCGCAGAAGGTGGCGTCGGCCGGCCGATCACGGGCCAGCAAGTGTTCGCCAATGCTGGCATCGTGCCGCCGGAGCCGGGCTGGGTAATGTCGTTGACCAGCATCTGGTACGACGGCTCGCTCAAGGGCAGCGACGGCGCACCGATTTCCGGCGCGATCAGTGGCGGGATCGACGTGAAAGTCTCCTACACCATAGCCAACTTCACCCATGTCTGGAACACCGGCAAGGGCCGCTGGAATTTCGCCTCGGCAATGGGCCTGCCGGTGCAATACACCGACATCAAGGCGAGCATCACCGGCCCGCGCGGGCGCACTTTGGGTGACAGTGATTCCGGCACGCAGTTTGCCGATGCGCTGATCACCCCGCTCGCCGCTGGTTATCACTTCGACGAACTCAATCATCTCTCGCTGTCGCTACCGATCTACGTGCCGACCGGCGCCTATAACAAGGATCGCCTGGCCAATCCCGGACAGAACAATTACACGTTCATGCCGACCGTGGCCTTTACCCATCTCGACGGCAAGGGCGGCGAGTTCACCTTGTCCAGCGGGCTGGAGTTCTACACCGAGAACGACGCTACCGACTATCGCAACGGCAACATCTTCACCCTCGACGCCCTCTGGACTCACGGCTTGGGCAATGGCTGGAACGCCGGACTTGCCGCCGGCTACGTGCAGCAACTGACCGACGACAAAGGCCAGACCGCCGATGTCTTCAATGGCTATCGCGGCCGTTCGGTCGGCGCCGGCCCGGTGATTGGCTGGGCCGGAAAGTTCGCCGATGCCCAGGCCAATATCAGCGCGCGCTGGGTGCCGGAGTTCGACACCAAAAACCGCCCCGAGGGCAACGGCTTCAGCGTCAATCTGACCCTGGCGTTTTTCTAGACCCGGACACAAAGGACTGCCCATGACAGCGCTCACCGACCTCAACGCCCTGCAAGCCAGCATCGCCGAAGCGGTGCTCGGCCAGGATCAAGTCATCCGGCAGATTCTGCTCGGGCTGTTGGCCAATGGTCATTTGCTCCTGGAGAGCCTGCCCGGGCTGGCCAAGACACGCACGGTCAAGGCACTGGCCAAACACCTTGATGCCAAGATGAGCCGAATCCAGTTCACCCCCGACCTGTTGCCCTCGGACATCACTGGCGCCGAGGTGCTGCACCAGGTCGAGGGCAAAAACGAGATCCGATTCCAGCCAGGTCCGCTGTTCGGCAATCTGATCCTCGCCGACGAAATCAACCGCGCCCCGGCCAAGGTCCAGGCGGCGCTGCTCGAAGCCATGGAGGAACGCCAGATCACCGTCGCCGGCAACAGCCATGCGCTACCGGAGCTGTTCATCGTGGTGGCGACGCAGAACCCGATCGAGCAGGAAGGCACCTACCCACTGCCGGAAGCGCAGATGGACCGTTTTCTGATGAAGGTGCTGCTCGATTACCCCAGCGCCGAAAACGAAAGCCAGGTGCTGCGCCTGCTGCGCAACGAAGAGTTTGCCCAAGGTGCGAGCACCACGTCGGTGAAGAATTTCACTTTGGCGCAGGAGGTGATTTTTGCTGCGCGCAAGGAAGTCAGCGCGGTGCACGTTTCACCGGCCATCGACACTTACCTGATTGACCTGATCAACGCCACCCGCCACCCCGCCGACTACGACGAAGACCTCGCACGCTGGATCGCCATTGGTGCCAGTCCCCGTGGCGGCATTGGCCTGGACCGCTGCGCCCGTGCCGATGCGTGGCTGCAGGGGCAGGATTTCGTTTCGCCGGACAACGTCCGCGCCGTGGTCCATCCGGTGTTGCGCCATCGTTTGCAGCTGAGTTACGACGCGGTTGCCGATGGCGTCAGCGCCGATCAGGTGCTCGACCGGATTCTCGACAAAGTGGCGATTCCCGCATGAAGGACGAAGGTCTGGTCTACGTCTCTCTGGCGCAATTGATGGCGCTGGAGTTCAAGGCCCGTGACCTGAGCTTTCTTGCCCGACAGCCGCAGGGCAGCATCCTCGCCGGCAACCACGCCTCGCGGCTGCGCGGTCGCGGGCTGAATTTCGACGAGTTGCGCCGCTACCAACCGGGCGATGACCTGCGCCACCTCGACTGGCGCGCTTCGTTGCGTACCGGCAAACCGGTGGTGCGCACTTTCACCGAAGAACGCGACCGCCCGGCCCTGATCGTGGTCGACCAGCGCATGTCGATGTTCTTCGGCTCGCAGCGCAGCTTCAAATCGGCAGTCGCCGCCGAACTCGCCGCGCTGGCGGCGTGGATGGTTTTTCATGCCGGGGATCGGGTTGGCGGTCTGGTCTTCAACGACCAGCGTATCGACAGCATCGCGCCGTTGCGCAGTCGCAAGCGTGTCGAAGCGCTGCTCAGCCGCGTAGTGCAGCAAAACCGCGCGCTGAACGCCGGTAATCCCGACGCCGAAGATGAGGACCAACTGGACAAAGCCTTGCAGCGCTGCCTCGGTGTGGCCGGGCACGACCACTTGATCTGCATCGTCAGCGACTTTGCCGGCGCCGGTGAACGCACCTTGCAATTGATGCGGCAGCTGTCGGCGCACAACGATGTGATTGCCTTGCAGGTCTATGATCCGCTGGCGCTGAAACTGCCGAACAACGGTCGACTGCTGGTCACCCAGGGCGAGTTGCAGGTCGAACTGGCGATCGAGAAACGTAACGTGCAGCAGCCGCTGGGGGATTTTCTCAGCGGGCGGCTCAAGGACGTCGCCACCCTGCTGCGCCGCAGTCAGGTGCCGCTGATGATGATCAGCACCGCCGAGGACGCCCATGGGCAGCTGCGCGCCGAACTGGGCAAAAGCGCCGGGGGCGCGCGATGAACCGGAATATCCCCAGCATCGATCAGCTCAAGGAGCTGGCCCTGCCCGCGCCCGTCAGCTATGCGCCGCAAACCTGGGGCTGGTGGCTGTTGCTGGCGGTGCTGGTGCTCGCCGCGCTGTTGCTCGGCCTGCGCAGATACTGGCAATGGCGCCGCGACCGCTATCGCCGTGAAGCCCTTGCCCGACTGGCACAGTTGCGCGGCCGCAGCGACGACCTCAACGCCCTGCGCGAATTGCCTGAGCTGCTCAAACGCGTAGCCCTGTCCATGCCCACTCGATCGCGGCGCTGGAATGCATTCCCTGTGGGAGCGAGCCTGCTCGCGAAGACGTCAGCGCATGCAATACCTCGACCCACTGACACAGCGCTTTCGCTAGCAGGTTCGCTCCAACAAGGGCCGGCGGCGCTTGGCAGAGATGACTGGCAGGATTTTCTGCAACGGCACTGCAAAAACAGAATGCCTGCCGACTTCAGCACGCAACTGGCCCAACTCGCCTACGCGCCGGACCCCGTATTGCGCGCCCTCCCCGCAGCGCAACGGCAAATGCTCTTCGACAGCTGCCAATACTGGGTGGAGCATCACCATGTGGCAGCTTGATTACCCCTGGCTGTTACTCCTGCTGCCGCTGCCCTGGCTGGCTTACCGCTTTCTGCCCGCCTACAACGAAGCCCGCAGTGCCGTGCGCGTACCGTTTTTCGGCGCGATGAGCCGCGCGGTCGGCGAAGCGCCAGGCACCGCGGGCAGTCGGCGCAATCGCTGGCAACTGCTGCTCAATGTGCTGGTGTGGGCGCTGATTCTGCTGGCCGTGTCACGTCCGGTGTATGTCGAAAAGCCAATCGAACGCCAGCAACCGGTGCGCGACCTGATGCTCGCCATCGACCTGTCGCAGTCGATGGAAACCGAGGATTTCACTAACGCCCAAGGCGAAAAAATCAATCGCCTGGCGGCGGTCAAAGAAGTGGTGCAAGGCTTTATCGACAAACGCAAGGACGACCGCATCGGCCTGATCGTATTTGGCAGCGGTGCCTACCCACAGGCCCCGCTGACCCTCGATCACGCCAGCCTGTCGTTGTTGCTGGCCGATACCGGGATCGGCATGGCCGGCCCCAACACAGCGATCGGCGATGCAATCGGGCTCAGCCTGAAATTGCTCGACAAGGCCCATGAGCAGGAAAAAGTCCTGATTCTGCTGACCGATGGCAACGACACCAGCAGCGCTATCACCCCGGATCACGCCGCCGAAATGGCGGCCAACAAAGGCGTGGTCATTCATACCATCGGCATCGGCGACCCCGACGCTTCCGGCGAAGCGAAGGTCAATCTACAAGGCCTCGAACAGATCGCCAATACCACCGGCGGCCGCTTCTTCCGCGCCGAAGATCGCGCGGCACTGGATCAGGTCTACACCACCCTCGACCAGCTCACCCCGCATCAGGTGAAAACCCTTAGCCATCAACCGCAGCGAGAACTGTTCTACTGGCCGCTGGGTGCAGCATTGCTGTTGTTGGCGCTGTATCAGCTCGGCGCGTTGTTGCACCCGCGTCTGATGGATGCGCGGCAACGGCAGGAAGCCTGAGATGGAAATCAACCTGAGCGATTTCCACTTTCTGCGCCCGCTGTGGCTGTTGCTTGCGCTGTTCGGCGCAATGCTGCCACTGATCTGGCGTCGCAGCCGCGACCTGCAAAAGCGCCTGCGCGGCAATATCGCCGAACACTTGCTGCCGCACTTGTTGATCACCCCGCAGGATCACCAGCGCTGGCGCCCGGTGCACCTGCTCTGTGCGCTGCTGATCCTCGGCGCACTCGCCGCGGCCGGGCCGACGTGGGAACAGGATCGCCCGGACTTTCTCGAGAACCGCGCACCACTGATCGTTGCCGTCGACCTTTCGCCGTCGATGGACGCCAACGACGTGCAGCCGACGCGGCTGGAGGCGGTCAAGCACAAGCTGCATGATCTGCTGCAACGTCGCGCCGCTGCGCGGACCGCACTGATCGCCTATGCCGGCAGCGCGCATCTGGTGTTGCCACCGACCGACGATCCGGCGCTGCTCGACAGTTTCATCCAGGCCCTGGGCACGGGCTTGATCGACAAACCCGGCAAGAACGTCGCCGCCGTGATCGATCAAGCGAAACGCTTGCTCAGCGCCGAGAACACCCCGGGCAGTCTGCTGCTGATGACTGATGGGGCCGATACCACGCAACTCGATGATCTGCAAAAACACCTCGACGGCAGTGCCTTGCAGGTTCTGGTTCTGGCGGTGGGCAGCGAAGACGCGGGCGTCATCACTACCGCCAGCGGCCAGCCGAAAATCGACAGCAGCGGACGACCAGTGCTCGGCAGTTTCGATCAAGCGGCCCTCAAGCAATTGGCCTCGGCCGTCGACGCGCCGCTCGGCAGCCTGACCCTCAATAACGATGACCTGGAGTGGATCGAGTTGCACGCACGGCAACACTTCCAGAGCGCCAGCGCCGAACAGCGCGAATTGCACTGGAAGGACGCCGGTTACTGGCTCTGCTGGCCGTTGCTGTTACTGGCGCTGTTCAGCGTACGCAAAGGCTGGAGCGTCAACTGGATGCCGGCGCTGTTTTTGGCCGTAGGGTTGGGCTGGCCTGCGGCGCCGGCGCAGGCCAACGCCCTCACCGATGCGTTTTTCACCCGCGACCAACAAGGCCGCTGGGCGTTTGAGCATGATCGTTTGCCCGAAGCCGCAGCGCTGTTCGTCGACCCGTACTGGAAAGGTATCGCGGCCTATCACGCTGCCGATTACGACTTGGCAATGGCGACCTTCGCCCGCCTGGACACGCCGCAGGCGTACTTCTACCTGGGCAACATTTACGTGCGCCGCTTCAAGTTCGATCAGGCGATTGCCGCCTACAGCCAGGCGTTGAAACTGCAGCCGCAATTTCCCGAAGCGACCGCCAATCTGGCCTTGGCTCAGGCACTGCTCAAGGACACCGAAAGCGCAGAGAAAAACGCTCCGCAAACCAAACCCGATGAAGTCAAACTCGACAAGGCACCCGGTAAAGGTCAGAGCAAAAAGGTCGAGACCCAGCAAGCGGCGTCCGACGCGCTGTGGCTGGAGAACCTGACCACCTCGCCGGCGAAGTTTCTAAGGCAGAAATTCAGTCTGCAGGATCAGCAGGGAGACCGGCCATGAACCTCCGGCACCTGAGCGCCGCCATCGCTGGCAAGCCAGCTCCCACAGGGAATTTCTGTGTAGTTGCAAACTTTGTGAAGATTGCTGTGATTTGTGGGAGCTGGCTTGCCAGCGATGGCGGCAGAACAATCAGCGCAAAACTCAGCGCCCTGCTGCTGACCAGCCTGCTCTCTCTGAATGTTTTTGCAGCCCCAGCGCAACTGAAGGTCGAGGCTCACCTCAACCCTAGCGAAGGCGCGATGGTCGGCGGGCTGGTTGAACTGCAACTCGACGTGCTCACCGACACCTGGTTCACCAGCGCCGCCACCCTGCCCGATCTGCAACTCGACGGTGCGCTGGTGATGCCGCCGAACGGCCAGGCGCAGCATCTGAACCAGACCATCGATGGCCAATCGTTCAATGGCTTGCGCTATAGCTATCTGATCACGCCCGACGTCGCGCGCAGTTTCGATATCCCGGCGCTGACCGTACGCGCCACACTGGGCCAGGCCACTGAAGAAATCAGCGCACAGAGCCAGCCGCTGAGTTTCAGCGCAGCCCAGCCGCCCGGTTTCTCGCCCGGGGAGACGCCTTTGGTCGCCAGTGGGTTGCGCTTGAAACAGATCGTTACCAATTCGGCCACACCGCTGAAAGTCGGCGACAGCATCACCCGTGAGCTCACCCTGCAAGCCGATGGCGCGCTGGCGATGGCCCTGCCGATTCCGACCTTCGGTGATGTCGACGGCTTGAGTCGCTACGCGAAGACGCCACAAGTCACTGCGCTGGATGACGGTCGCGGCAATATCCTCGGCGGCCAACGTGTCGACAGCGCCAGCTATCGCATCGACAGTGCCGGTACTTACACGCTGCCTGCGATCCGCGTGAAATGGTGGGACGCCTCTGCGAGGCAGATCCGCAGCGCCGAGGTGCCGGCCGTGAGCTTCGAGGCCGCAGCCAACAACGCCTATAAACCGGTGTTTTCGCTCGCCGAAGACCTCAGGCAACTGCAACAGAATCAATTGCACTTCTCCAGCCGCTGGCTGCTCTGGCTGGCGCTGGCGGTCGGCCTCGCCGTCGGTGTGTACTTGCTGCGGCCCGTCGCCGTTCACGCCCATCAACGCAGGCTCGCACATAAACGGGCGAAGCAATTGGCCTGGCAGCATTCGCCCGCTTTCGCCTGGCAACAAATCGCCCCGCAACTGCAAGCCAGGCCGGCGCAACTGACCGCGCTGTACCTGTGGCTGCGGCGTAGTCGTCTGGGCTTGAAACTCACGGGCGCCGGGCCACGTTTGCAGGGATTGTTACGCGGGCTTTACGGCCGTCAGTCTGCCGCCGATCAAACACTTGTTCAGCTTCGCCAATCGTTGTCTACGCTTCAAAGTCAGGTCGCCCGCCAACAGGCGAAACCCGCACCGGCCCTGCGCCCGCTCAACCCTGTGCATGAGAAGGATTTCACATGATCAACCCGTTGCTGCGTCGCCAACGTTTCGGTCTTGCCCTGCTGTTGACACTGGTTCTGCCCCTGCTGGCACAGGCGAATGAACCGCTGCCGTCATGGAACGACGGCCCGGCCAAGAAGAGCATTATCGAGTTCGTCCAGGCCGTGACCGACCAGAGCAGCAAGGACTTCGTCAAACCGGCCGATCGCATCGCCGTGTTCGACAATGACGGTACCTTGTGGAGCGAGCAACCGGCTTACTTCGAATTGCTGTTTGCCTTCGACGAGGTCAAGCGCACCGTCGCACAACACCCGGAATGGAAAACCACACAGCCGTTCAAAGCGGTGCTGGAAAATGATCACAAGGCCCTCGCCGCGTCGGGCATGGAGGGTTTGCTGCAGATCGTCGGCGCCACCCACAGCGGCATGACCACCGAAGCCTTCGATGACTACGCGAAAACCTGGTTCAGCCAGGCGCGCCACCCGAAAACCGGCAAGCCCTACACGGAAATGATCTTCCAGCCGATGCTGGAAATGCTCGACTACCTGCGCAGCCAGAACTTCAAGACTTACATCGTTTCCGGCGGCGATACCGGCTTCATGCGCGCCTTCGCCGAGAAGGTCTACGGCATCCCGCCGGAACAGGTGATCGGTACCACGTTCGTCACCTCTTACCAGTTCAAGGACGGCAAAGCGTCGATCGTGCGCACGCCGAAAGTCGCGCACAACGACGACGGGCCGGGCAAACCGGTCAGCATCGATGCGGTCATCGGTCGACGGCCGATCCTCGCCTTTGGCAACTCCGACGGCGACCTGCAGATGCTGCAGTGGACCGCCGCCGGGCCGGGCAAGCGCCTGATGGGGCTGGTGCACCACACCGATGCCAAGCGCGAGTGGGCTTATGACCGGCAATCGAACATCGGCCGACTCGACAAGGCCCTCGATGAAGCGAACTCCCGTGGCTGGACGGTGGTGGACATGGCGTCGGAATGGCGCCGGATCTATCCGTTCGATCCGCCGGCAACCGAGCAAGTGCAATAAGAAAGCGTAATGCAGGAGAGCAGTAAACGTTTGTCGCAAAAAACGACCCCCGTGCAAAAGGAGCAAGTCAGATGACTCGCATACGCAAGTGGCTACCGAAACTCGCCCTGGTGGCAACCTCGGTGATGGCGCTGTCGGCAACCGCCACAGCGGCTGAAAAACCCAACATTCTCGTGATCTTCGGCGACGACATCGGCCAGACCAACATCAGTGCCTATTCCATGGGCGTGGTCGGATACAAGACGCCGAATATCGACCGTATTGCCAAAGAAGGCATGATCTTCACCGATTACTATGCCGAAAACAGTTGCACGGCCGGACGCTCGTCGTTCATCACCGGGCAGACGCCATTGCGGACCGGCTTGTCCAAGGTCGGCATGCCCGGGGTCCCGGTGGGCTTGCAGCCACGCGATGTGACCATTGCCCAAGCGCTGAAAGCCCAGGGCTATGCCACGGGTCAATTCGGCAAGAACCACTTGGGCGACAAAGACGAATATCTGCCGACCAATCATGGTTTCGACGAGTTCTTCGGCAACCTGTATCACCTCAACGCCGAAGAGGAACCGGAGCGTCCGTACTGGCCCAAGGATGATGCCGAGTTCGTCAAGGCCGCCTCGCCTCGTGGCGTGATCCACAGTTTTGCCGACGGCAAGATTGAAGACACCGGCGCGCTGACCAAGAAACGCATGGAGACCATCGACGACGAAACCACTGCGGCAGCGCAAGCGTTCATCGAGAAACAGGCCAAGGCGGACAAACCGTTCTTTGTCTGGATGAACACCACACGCATGCATGCCTTCACTCACGTGCGCGAATCCATGCAAGGCCAAAGCGGCATGGTCGGCAACGAATATGCCGATGGCATGCTCGAGCATGACGGCGACGTCGGCAAGCTGCTCAAGACACTGGATGACTTGAAGCTGACCGAGAACACCATCGTCGTCTACACCACCGACAACGGCCCGAACCAATGGTCGTGGCCTGACGCTGCAACGACGCCGTTCCGCAACGAGAAAAACTCGAACTGGGAAGGCGCGTACCGGGTACCGGCGATGATTCGCTGGCCGGGCAAAGTCAAGGCAGGCGAAGTCTCCACGCAGATGTTCTCCGGTCTGGACTGGTTCCCGACACTGTTGGCCGCCGTGGGCGACACCGACATCAAGGACCGCTTGCTCAAGGGCGCCGACATCGGCGGCAAGAACTTCAAAGTGCACCTGGACGGCTATAACCAGCTGGACTACCTGACGGGTAAAACCGACAAGAGCGCGCGCAAGGAGTTCTACTACTTCAACGATGATGGTGCGTTGGTCAGCATGCGTTTCAACGATTGGAAACTGGTGTTCTGTGAGCAACGCGCGCCGGGCGGACTGCAGGTGTGGAGCGAACCGTTCACCTGCCTGCGTGTGCCGAAAATGTTCAACCTGCGCATGGACCCGTACGAACGCGCCGATGTCGTGTCTGACCAGTACTATGACTGGCTGACGAAAAACGACTATCTGATTTTCGACGGTACCCGCCGCGCGGCGAAGTTCCTGCAGACCTTCGTCGACTATCCACCTAGCCAGCGTCCGGCGAGCTTCAGCATCGACCAGATCCGCGAGGACGTGGATCGCCGTATCGAAGAAAAAATGAAGAAAGCCCAGTAACACCGCTGTACCGCCGCTCGCCTTCATCGGCGGGCGGCCCTGTTTTGAACAAGCGACCGGGTCGGTTTCGTTTGCTAGCAGGCTCGCTCCCACAAGGTTTTCTGCGATCGATCCCACGCTCTGCGTGGTAACGCAGCCCGGGACGCTCGGCGTCCAATGCCGAAGCGGACGCGGAGCGTCCAGTGAGGCATTCCCACGCAGAGCGTGGGAACGATCAACATCAGCCAATCCATAACAAGGCTCACCGCATGTCCTCACGTATCGCCAGCAAGCCGTCGGCCATACCCGTTCCGCAAGCCGCGTCCACCATCTCAATGATCCCTGCCCTGCTGCTATGCATCTCCGGCGCGGCAGCGTTGGTCTATCAGGTGTTGTGGATCAAACAGCTGTCGCTGGTGGTCGGCGTCGAGGTCTATGCAATCACCACCGGCATCAGCGCGTTTTTCGCCGGGCTCGCGCTCGGCGGCTGGCTATTCGGGCGCTGGGCCGATCGCTTGCAACAGCCGGTTCTGCTGTATGCCGGGCTGGAAGTACTGGTGGCGATACTCGGCGTTGGCGCGACAGTGGCCATGAGTCTGGCGGGCAGTGCGTTTGCCTGGTTGCAAGGTCATGTCGGCGTGCTTGCGTGGTTGCTGCCGTTTGCGCTGGTGGGCATTCCGGCGGTGTTGATGGGCGGGACGCTGCCGGTGCTGGTGCGCTCACTGGCGGCTGAGCCGGGCAAGGCCGGCGGTCAGTTGTATGCGGCGAATACGCTGGGCGCGATCGTCGGCACTTTGCTCGCCGCGTTCGTACTGATCGCCAGCCTCGGCGTGCGCGGCAGTGCGCTGTTCGCCGCGATGCTCAATCTGCTCGCCGCGGCCGGTGCGCTGTGGTTGCAGCGCCAGCAGCCAGTGGCGCTGGCCGCGCCGGTCAAACACGGCAACGCCAAAGCACCCGACCGCACTGCGCTGTGGCTCTACGCAGTCGCCGGGGGCGTGGCGTTGGGCTATGAGGTGGTCTGGTCACAATCGATCGTGCAATTCATGAGCACGCGCACCTATGCGTTTGCTGTGGTGCTGGCGACTTACCTGACCGGGCTGTTTATCGGCAGCGCCCTGCTCGCCCGTCGCGTCGAGCGCATTCGCGACCCATGGGGCGTATTCGGCTTGTTGATTGCCGGTGCAGGTCTGATTGCGCTGCTGGAGATCGCCGTGCTCGGCCGCTGGCTGGTGCTCGCGCAGAGCCATGCGGAAACCTGGCTGCTGAGTCTGGGCGTCAGCGAGCTGGCCGGTATGAGTGCGCGCTTTGCCGTGGCGGCGCTGAGCATCGTGTTTGTGCCGACCCTGCTGCTCGGCGCGGCGTTTCCTCTGGCGCTGCGCCTGAGTGTCGGCAGCGAACGTGTGGGCCGCGATGTCGGCGCCGTTGTCGCGTTCAACACCCTGGGCGGGATCATCGGTGTGATGCTTTGCGGCTTCGTATTGATTCCCTTGCTGGGCCTTGTGCGCACCCTCGGCCTACTGGCGCTCGTCGCAGCGACAATCGGTTATCTGGCGGTGCGCAAGGGCCATGGCGTGGCGAAAGGTCGGCGCCAGGCCGTGGTCGCACTAGGTCTGGTTTGCGTTGCAGTGGCGGTACTGACGCCCGTCGACAAACTGGCCAGCCTGTTGCCCGGCGCACGCAACGGCACGCTGGCCTTCTACGAGGAAGGACGCGGCGGCACGGTCGCGGTGGTCACTCAGGGACGTGGCGAAAACAGCTTCCACCGTTTGTACATCCAGGGCGTGTCGAACACCGGCGATGCCATGCCGTCGCTGCGCTACATGCGCATTCAGGCGCTGCTGCCGCTGCTGATCCACAACGGTGAACCGCGCTCGACCCTGGTGATCGGCTTCGGCACCGGCATCACCGCAGGCGCCATGCTGCGCTATCCGGGGCTGGAACATCGCGTGGTTGCCGAATTGCTGCCATCGGTGGTGAAAGCGGCGCCCCTGTTCAAGGGCAACTTCAATGCCGCCAGCGATCCCGGCGTCGACGTTCGCCTGCGCGACGGTCGCCAGGAACTGCTGCGCAGTGCACAGACCTACGACGTGATCACCCTGGAACCGCCACCGCCCTCCGCTGCCGGCGTTGTCAATTTGTATTCGCGGGACTTCTACCAGCTGGCCGCCAGTCGCTTGCAGGATCAGGGCATCGTTGCGCAGTGGCTGCCGCTGCCGACGCAGAATATCGACGACTCGCGCTCACTGGTGCGCAGCTTCCTCGACGTGTTCCCGCATGCCTCGCTGTGGACCAGCGAGTTCCACGAAATGTTGCTGGTTGGCTCAATGAAACCGATGCAACTGGACGCCGCGAAAATCACCGCGCGCTTCCAACAGGACAGCGTACGCAACACCCTGCAGGACGTCGGCATCGGCTCGGCGGCGGCGCTGCTGGCCACCTGGGTCACCGATCGCACCGGCCTGGAGCGCTTCGCCGCCGATGCACCGGCAGTGACTGATGATCAGCCGCGCATCGAATACGCGCCATGGGTACGCAGCAAGGAAATCACCCGCGTGCTACCGGCGCTGCTGGACCTGTATCAGCCACCTACACTGGTCAATGCCGATGCCGGGTTCAGTGAACGCATGGAAACGCATCGGCAGCGGTTGATGCAGTTTTATCGGGCAAGCCTGCACGCCTACGACGGCGATCGGGACGCCTGGGGGCGGGATATCCGGGAAGTGATGCAAGGGGATCGGGCGAACCCATATTTTCGCTGGTTTGTCGGGCAGTAAGGCGGGGACTGACAGGGTGCCTTCGCGAGCAGGCTCGCTCCCACAGTATGACCGAGTACCACCGGTGATTTGGGTTGACTGTCAGGCCGTCATCGCGAGCAGGCTCACTCCTACAAGGGGGGCGGTGTGCATCAGGAAAAATCAGGTCGACTGTCAGGCCGCCTTCGCGAGCAGGCTCGCTCCCACAAAAGCAAAAGCAAAGCAGCGCAGCTGCCGCGGCGAAGCCGCCCCACTCAACAATGAGCGTTAGCTCGAGTGCTTTTGATCTTGATCCACCGGCGACGTCGGAAGGCTGAGCGGAGGGATTGATCCGGGGGTGGGAGCGTAGCGACCGTCTGGCGCAGCCAGACACAGCGGAAGGAGGTGCAGCGAAGCAAACCGTAGCCGCTGCGCCCGGATCGATCCCGCAGCGAAGGAACCCGAGCCTGCGAGGGCCGAACGTAGGAGCAAGCCTTTTTGGGTACTTTTTCGGCGTTTGGAAAAAGTGCCTCGCCGTAAGGGCGAAACCGTAATCAGCAACACCCGCAGCAACGGATATGTACCCAAAAAACCAGGAGGCAGGCCCCACCAAAATAGCGGGAGCCAGCCTGCTCGCAAAGAGGTGTCAAGCCTCACGACATCACTTGGCCTCGGACTTGAGCTTCAGATACGTCTGATGCATGTCACTCGCCCAACCATCGATCACCGCTTTGACATCAGTGGCTTTCATCACCTGCGAGGAATTTTCCAGCGGCTGACCGGTGCCCTTGCGCACCACTTGAGCCACCACCTTGTTACTGCTGCCGTCGAGGAACACCGCCTCAGTGGCCAACGTGGTTTCCTGATCGCGAATACCGGTGGCCGTACTCACCGCAGCAGCAACCAGCGCAATCGGAATCACCTCATACACATGCAGGCCTTCGGTCTTGCTGCTCACCGCAGTGATCGCCGGCCGTATCACGATGACGCCAGGCCCCGGGCCGGTGGCCAGCGGCAGCGACTTGCTCAGCTCACGCTTGAGCGCCTGATCGTAATAACTGGTGATGCCATTGAGGGTTTGCTGGGGGATTTTTTCCGTCGCTTGCGGCTTCGGATACAACTGGCTCGGTTCGACATAGACGCTGCTGAATTTGTTGATGTCGAGTTTCGGGTCCATCCAGCGCATCACCTCGGCACCCGACGGTGATTTGGTCTCCTTCAGTTGACTGTAATCCTTGAGAAAACCGGAGTACTGGTCTGGCTCGACGGTTTTGCTGGAACAACCCACCACACCCAGGGTGGCGATGCACAGCGTGCCCATCATTGCGGCTAGCTTCATGCTGTAACTCCTGTCAGAAGGCCAAATCGTTTGCATAGGGGGAGTTACAGGTATAGCTAAAACCGCAGCAATTGCGATTGCAAATTACAAAATTCACACGGCGCTGCGCAGCAAGTCACAGCGCTTATTTGACAGACGCGCTGCATGCGGCAAAGCTGCATCCAGATGTATGCACGCCAGAAGGCCAACGCACCGGACTACGGAAGTCGCAATGCCCAAGCACAAAAACAAAGCGGTGCAACCTGAGCCTGACGCGTCACCCTCCTCTTTTTCACGTTACCTGTTTCCAATCACCATCGGTCTGCTGCTGTCGGCCGTGGCAGGCATTGGCTGGTTCCTGTTCAGCCCGGCGACGGCCCCCGTCAAACCCGCAGCGGTCAGCACGCCTGTAGCACCGCCAGCCAAGCCGCAACCGACTGTGGCAAACAAACCGGCAAGCATGGTCGATGAGCAGCAATGCCAGGGCTGCCACAGCGAACAGGTCAAGGACTGGCAAGGCTCGCATCACCAGCTCGCCATGCAGCCGGCGACCGCCGAAACTACCCTCGGCGACTTCAACAACGTGACCTTCAAGGCCGAAAACGAGACAACAAAGTTCACCCGCAAGGGCGATGAATTCTGGGTCAATGCGCCCGGCATCGACGGCAAGAATGCCGACTTCAAAGTGGCGTACACCTTCGGCATCGCGCCGCTACAGCAATATCTGATCGAGGTCGGTCAGGGGCGTCTGCAAGCGCTCGGCGTGGCGTGGGATTCCGAGAAAAATCGCTGGTTTCATCTGTACGCCGGCCAGGGCGTGAACTTCAAGAATCCGCTGCACTGGAGCAAACCGAGCCAGAACGCCAATTTCATGTGCGTCGAATGCCACACCACCGGTTTCAAGCGCAATTTCGATGCGCAGAGCAACAGCTTCAACAGTCAATGGAACAGCCTCGGAGTCGGCTGTCAGGCCTGTCATGGCCCGGCGTCGAATCACCTGGAGTGGGCGCAGAAAAAAGACGATGTGATCCATAAGGGCTTCGACGTCGATCTCAAGGACAAGAACGCCACGGTAGAAATCGAAACCTGCGCGCGCTGCCATTCCCGCCGCGCACCGCTGGGCGATGGCTTTACCGTCGGCAAGCGGCTGATGGACGATTACCTGCCCAGCGCCCTGACCCGCGAACTCTATGCGCTGGACGGCAAGATCAAGGACGAAGTGTTCGAACACGGCTCGTTCCTGCAAAGCAAAATGTTCGACAAGGGCGTGCGCTGCAGCAATTGCCATAACCCGCACAGCAACGAGCTGAAGGCACCGGGCAACGCCGTGTGTCTGCAATGCCACAACACGGCGGGCAAGACCTCGGTCGCCGGCGTCGACGGCAAGGGTCTGCAAGCGAAGAATTACGACTCCATTGAACACACCCGCCACGCCATGGGCCAGCCCGGCTCGCAGTGCGTCGATTGCCACATGCCCGGCAAGTTCTACATGGGCAACGACTTTCGGCACGACCACAGTTTCAGCATTCCCAACCCGGAGCGTGCGCAGAAACTCGGCACCCCAGACGCCTGCCTGACCTGTCACCAGGGCAAGGCCGGCGACAAGGTCACCGCGCAGTTCAAATTGTGGAACGCCACTGCCTCCCCGGCTCAGCAGGCGCCACGCTATGACGAAAGCCTGTGGCTGATCCGCAATGGCCAGCCCGGCGCCGCCGACGCGCTGTACCAGCAATTGCAGCGCAGCAACCTGCCGCCGATCCAGCGCGCGACGCTGCTGGCGGAATTACCGCTGTACCCGAGCGAACAGGCGCTGAAACTGGCCACTCAGGATCTCAAACATCCAGAGCCACAGGTGCGCGACAGCGCGGTGCGGGCAATCAGCGCATTCTTGCCACCGCCGGAGCGTGCGCCGTTATTGGCGCCGTTGCTCAATGATCCAGTGAAAGCCGTGCGCATCGTCGCCGCGCGGGATCTGCTCGGTGCCTCGCGCAACAATGGTCTGGGGGCGGCGCAAGCCAGCTGGAACGCGGCGATCGCCGAATATGAAGTCGTGCAGAAAAGCTTGCTCGAACGTGCAGAAGCCAATCTCAATCTGGCGATGCTGTACCAGGCCAGCGGGCGCAGTGCCGAGGTCGAACCGTTGCTGCGCAGCGCCCTGCAACGTGACCCGGACTTCTACCCGGCGCTGGTCACGCTGGCACAGTGGCTGGAAGCGAATGGTCGCGCCACCGAAGCGCAGAAGCTGTTGGATGACAGCCTCAAGCAGCATCCGGATGCGGCGCTGTTGCAGCACACGCGCGGGTTATCGCTGATCCGTGCCGGCCAGTCCGCCGACGCCATGTCCTACCTGCGCAAAGCCGCACAACTGGAACCGGAGAATGCGCAATACGGCTACGTACTGGCGGTGGCGCTGCATGAGAGCGGCAAGGTTGATGAGGCGTGCGCGATTCTGGAAAGTTTGCTCAAGGTACAACCGGCCAACCGCAATGCGCGGCTGTCGCTGATTCAGTACTACCTCGATAGCGGCCAGGAACCGAAGGCGCAAGTGCTGTTGCAGGGCTGGAAGAAAATGAATATGGGGGATCCGGCGCTCAAGTGATCGGCTGGAGATCGGTGGCCCCTCACCCTAGCCCTCTCCCAAGGGAGAGGGGACCGATTGGGGAATATTCAAGGATTGCACCGACTTGAGCGATCGGCTTTGAATCCGTAATCGACTCGGTCTGTCACTTCGATATATCACCCAAGACACCCCGGTCAGTCCCCTCTCCCTCCGGGAGAGGGTTAGGGTGAGGGGCTTTTGATCTTGGCTTTCAGAATCGGACAATCACCACGAAGACGTCTCTCCACTGCGCAAAGCCATCTCCCGCCGGCTATTAGCACGCATCGCCTTGATCAGCGACACCGTCCCCACCAACAAAATCGCCGCACCAAACAAAAAGTCGATGTTGTATAGCTGGAAATCTTCCACCGGCCCGATCAGCAATGTGCGCACCACCGCAATCCCCACCAGCGTCGCGAGAAAGTCGATCCCCGGTTCATCGCGATAAAACACCAGCATCAGCGGCAGGCACAGCACCAGCAGAAGCAACAGCACCACAACCTTGAACGAGCCTTTGCGCTCGACGCTGAACGCACACTCATGCGCGCCGTAAGGCTTGTAGTCCTCGTCGCGAATCATCGAGTTTTTCTCGTTGATGTAGTCGGCGCGGTTGTACTTCTGGATCGGCGTGAAGGTGTTGGACATCTCCATCAGCGTGGTGATGTTCTTGAAGCGCAAGTCGATGCGCTCGCTGCCCTTGAGGTAATACAGCACCGGTTTGTAGCCGTAGCGATAAGTGTCGAACGGGAACGCCGCGGTCTGGGCGTGCACGCCGATCGGCCGTGGTTCGAGTTCAGCGAAGGCGCTTTTGTTGGTCGACGAGAGGTTGCGGCTCAGCGGCTGCACCTTGATCTGCTCGAGGAAGATCGGCGTCACGCCGAACGACCACTGCAACGGTTCCAGACGCAGGCGCAGTTCGTTGCGGCCCAGGTCGTAGCGGTTGAAGGTGCGTTCGGAAACCACCAGCGAACCGCCGACCATGAACTCACCGCGCAGGTTGTTGGTGACGCGCAAGGTCAGTTGATCCTTGCCCAGCAACGCCGCTTCCGTGGTCGGCGGCGTGCCGCACCACGCGGTGCTTTCACCGACACCGCCAAGCTGGCCGTCGCGGTTTTCCTTGAATACGTAAAAGTAACTGGCCCACAGCGTCAGCAGCAAAAGCGACGCCGTGAGACCGAGGATTTTTTTGCCCGGACTCACTGATCAGACTCCCTTCTTCGGTTCCATCGTCCAGCCGAAAACCCGCTGGCGACGGCGACTCTACCAAAAGGCCATCAGTGACCCAAGGGAAAATGCCGGATCGGCACCGAACCTAAGGGTTTCCCCGGTACTCGCCTCACCCCCCCAAGGAGCGAGCCTGCTCGCGATAGCGGTGTTTGATCGTTACACGCTCTGCGTGGGAATGCAGCCCGGGACGCTCTGCGTCCCAATCTAGGTGCGATCGCGAGGAATCAGGCTTTGCAGTTGCTGCGCCAGAAAATTAGCATCAAACGCAAACGTATCCGGATCCTTCAAACCATTGGTCTTGCGCCACTGCCACGCACCATCCGCCAGGCCAACCAGGGAAATGCTCCCGTACCGCGCCGCCGTCAGCCCCATCACTGCCAGGGAAATCTGCCCGCCGCTGCCCATCACATCCGGCACAAACTCCACCGGTTTGCCGGCAATCACAATGCTCAACTTCTCAGTCTTGAATGTCGAGGTTTCCACCGGCACGCTCGGCCCGGACGCGACATACGCCTCGCGACTGACCTCCAGCAGATTCGGCGCCTTGACCGGTTCAAGCCATTGCTCGATCTGGTCGAACAGCGCGCCAATCCGAGCCGCCCAAGCAGCCGATTGCGTGGTGAACAGTTGCTTCTTGTGCGCTTCGCTTTCGGCATAGTGGCGAAGCATTTCGCCCAGTTGCTGTACGTCGTTCATTGCGGTGTTCCTCGGAAAGGACCTGCGAAGGGTGATAGTGGCAGATCCCCGGCGCGGCGTACGTTTAGTTCTTGCAGATGCACAGTTGCGGGAAAGATCGGCGGTACAGTCAGTCGGTACTGGCGTCGAGTCTCGAACAGAAGGTAACTTCGGGCAGACCTGAATGCTCGACACTGACATTTGCTTGAGGAAATCCAATGCGCACCATCGGCCTTATCGGCGGCATGAGCTGGGAGTCCAGCGCCGAATACTATCGCCTGATCAACCAACAGGTCCGCGAGCGCCTCGGCCCGTTGCGCTCGGCGCAGTTGCTGATGTACAGCGTCGACTTCGGCCCGGTCGAACAGGCCCAGCACGCCGGGTGCTGGGACGATGCAGCGGCGATTCTGGTGGATGCCGCACGCCGGCTTGAAGCTGGCGGCGCCGAGTGTGTGGTGCTGTGTACCAACACCATGCACAAGGTCGCCGAGCAGATCCAAGGCGCCATCAGCATTCCGTTCCTGCACATCGCCGAACCCGCCGCCCAAGCTGCATTGGAAATCGACGCGCGCACGGTCGGGTTGCTCGGCACCGCGTTCACCATGGAGCAGGACTTCCTCAAGCAGCGTCTGATCGCCCAAGGCCTGACCGTACTGGTGCCGGATGATGCCGAGCGCAAAGAGGTGCACCGGATCATCTACGACGAACTCTGCGTGGGCGTGATCAGCGGACAATCGCGAGAAATCTACCAACGCGTCATCGAATCCCTGACCGCCCGTGGCGCCCAGGCGATCATCCTCGGCTGCACCGAAATAGGCCTGCTGATCAAACCCGAACACAGCGCCCTGCCCCTGCTCGACACCACCGAGCTGCATGCGCAGTCAGCGGTGGCGTTCGCACTGGGCGACTGACTCAGGGTTTCGGGCTATTGCGTAGACGGGCCATGCTCAGGGTGTCGACCCACTGCCCGTCGCGCATTGAAGCGTCGAGGGGCAGATTGCATTCGCGAGCAGGCTCGCTCCCACATTTTGATCCAGCCCGGGCACAACCCCTGTGAGCACTGAAGATTCATGTGGGAGCGAGCCTGCTCGCGAAAGCGACCTCACAGCCAACACCTGCTTCCCGGCAAAACGTCTACCGTGCTGTCGCCAATTTTTGCCTTTTAAACGCCGCTGTTTAAAAGACACCTCCAGACACGCCTTCCAGGCTACAAATTCTTGCGCCATTGCCTACAGCTAGGCCAGAATCCGCCGGCTTGTGCGCCTTGGGGGCGGGTTCTATTGTGGTGCGGTCGCTGAATGTTCAGTGATCGGGTTTAGCAGCCCGGGTTATCTCTAGACGCACAAGGTCTTGCCGTTATGGCGGCTTTGCGTGGGGCACTTCGGTGCGCCGGGTTCTAGAGTCCCGGTCTGCTAACCCGCGTACAGCCGCCACCTCCTTCGTTAGCAGCGAACGGTGGCAGCTTCACCACTCTAGAGGCTTCACCCATGATCAAACCAACACCCAACCCACCCGAAACCGACCCCACCTCCCCCTACGAATCCCTCGATTCAAAAAAACTCCACCAAGCCGCCGACCGCGCCCTCGACCACTACCTCTGCCCACCCGGCTCGACCCCACCGCCGTTCAGTCCCCGCGCCATGTACGCCGTCACCGCCGACACCAAAAATGAAGACCTGCTGGCCAACGCCTGCGAAACGCTTGCGTCGGCCAAAACCATCGCTCAGGAATTCGCCGGGCTGGTAAAGCCATCGCAGCGGCGGACGCTGATGGGGATTGCGCAGTTGATCATGCTCGGCGAACTGGCGGTGAATCGGGTGCTGGATAATCTGGAGTTGCCGCAGTAGCGGGTCTCGCGACGGGCTCTGAATAAGGCGCCGGCAGTGCCGACGCCTTCGCGGGCAAGTCCGCCCACAAGGATCCCAGGCGCGCACAAGGTTGCGGTTACACCGCCGAATTTTCGGGGGGCGAGCCCGCCCACTACAGGAGGGTGGTTAGGGCTCGAAGTCAGAATTCTTTGTACCGCCCCGGCGTTGAGCAGTCTTAGTCATGGCTTTAACCGGACGACCATTCGTCAGAAAACCGCTCATACCTGTCAGATCTGACAGGTGTGTTTCACCTGAATTCGGGCTCTGATACTTCCTGCCACTCACCGCAGGAAATATGGCCATGTCCTCCACTGAAAACACAGTTCTACAATTGCTCCCGCCCAAGGTCCATCTTCAAACCAGGCCGATCGAAGGTGCGGACATTGGTGTACCGCTGCACGCAGTCATCATCTATCCCCCTGAACTTGTCTTTAAACGTGCTCAAATCCATATCGATCCGCCGCTGTCAGGCACTGTGCAGGAAGGGGACGACGTAAGGCTTTACTCAACGCTCGACCCCGCGTTGGTAGGCCCGGTCAAGGACGCAAATTTTGCGGATTCAACCACAACCCCCCTGTTGCTGAACGCTACAACTATTCAAAAAGATGTGAACGCCCCGATTCGGATGTACATAAAAGAGAGCCAGTTCCGTCATGACGTGATCGTTTACCTGTTTTATACGATCACGCGCGGCAGCGAAAACGTCGGTGCTTCATCTTCGTTAAGTTATATCTGGAACCGCATCCGCCCTGGGATGAAAGATGATGTAACCGTTCCTGGTGGCCACGCGAAACTGAAACTGCTGTTGCCTGACGCGATAAAAAATGGTGTCGGCCCCGACTTCGTTACCGCGCGAGTGGCTGTTCAATACCCCTTTTGCCGAGCCTATGACCGTATCAGCTTCATGTGCAACGGCAAGATCCTTGAGGTCAATGTAGGCCCCACTGAAGCGCCGGAGCCGCCCGATCACGGTTCCGAAACACCGACGACAATTTACTTCGACGTAGACCGGGCATTTCTGGAACTTGCCAAACAGCAAGACAAGAAAATGGCTTTTCTGTTTACGGTCTACGACCAGCTAAACAACTCGGCCGACCCCGATGCCCAGTGGTCACCGCCGCAGATCATCGATGAAGATCTGGATGGAACCCGCTTTGCAAAACCAATTCTGCGGGAACAACTCAATGACCCGAGCGACACGCCGGAAATCAACTTGGGCAAATTAAAGGACCAGCCGCTAAAGGTCGTCATTGTGCCGGCAGACGCTCGCTTCGAAGCGGGTTATCAAGTCAGGATGTTCTACACTGCCACCCACCCAGACCATACCGATGTGGTCGATGAACAAACCGCCACGGTGATAGTGGATGAATTCGGCCAGAAACAGCTCGTCGTCATCGAAGTGCCAAACCAGAAAGTCATCATCGCAGGCAGCACGGTCAAGGTTTTCTACGAAGTGCGTGAGCCTGACAAAGGCGACGGCTCCCCCGGTGATCTGGTGGGCAGATCCAATACCACCGTTGCGCAGGTAGTCGGCTTTCACTTGGACTTGAAACAACCCAGCGTCTTGCAAGCCAACGACACAACCTTGGCGCCACTGGACGCGCTGAGCAAACTCACCATCGTCGTGCCACAGGGCACTACGCTGTCTACCGATTTGCTCAGTGTCTGCTGGACAGCCAAACCCGGTACACACACCGAAGGCTCCATCGTCACCGCTGCAAAACCCATCAGCGAGATCGGCCTCAATAACGATATCTCTCCTCAATTAATGGCGTTCAGTCTCGGCGACGTCGTCAGCGTCAGCTACATCATCACTCGCGATGGCGAACAGTGGCCTTCCGAGACACTTTCCCTCACCGTACAAAATTTGCCACAGTCAGCGCTTATCGCCCCACGGCTGAAAGAGGCTGACTCGCAGGGTGAAGGCTCGGAACTCAAACTCGCCAACCTCACGCCTCAAGGAAAAATGTGGTGCCCGGGTTTTCCGCTCAATGCAGAGGGCCAGTTCGTCTGGTTATTGTTCAAAGGCACAAACGCTGATGGTTCGCCTTATGAGAACTACATCTGGGCGGCACCATTTGCATATGTCAATGAGCAGTGGGTATTGGATGGTTTCTTTGAGGCGCTCGCGCCGTATGGGGATTTGATCGGTTTGATGCCTGGCCGCCCCCTCACGATGGTGATGTTTATCTCGTTCGGGAAAAGCCAGGATCTAACGTTGGCGAAGCGGTTTATGGAGCGCACGTATTCGGTGAGTGCGGTGGAGGATGTGGCGCCGACGATTGAGTCGATTACAGCTACTGACAACGGCGAGGAGATTCCCAACGGCGGCACCACCGTCGAAACCGCCGTAACCTTGAGCGGGGTTGCTGCCAAAGGGCAGAAAGTCGATGTACTGGATGGCACCACTTCAAAGGGGCAGCCGACTGCCGACCCGGTAACAGGCGTCTGGACGTTGCTCATTACCGCGCTGGACAAGACCACACACGTTTTCGTGGCGAAGGAACTGTATGGAGCGGGGCAGAGTTCCGATGTCTATACGATCAATGTTGTGGCCATGCAGCCGCCAGTATTGCTGTCTCCAGCTGTCACTCCGATCGATGTCCTGGCCTATGAACAAGGTGTCATCTTGCGTGTCATCTTTCCCGAAGCACTCCCGGGCGATGAGGCGCTCTTGGCCGAGGAAGAACCGCTACCCGGCAGCGTGCCGTTTCCTTCAATGCCCTTCAATGCATCGAAAACGGTGGACTTCCAACTCCCATCAGAATTTCTTGTGACGCGTCGAGGGAGTACTCGAAGGTTTCGTTGGGCGCTAATCCGAAATAGCATTCCTACAGCTGACTCCCCGGACCTCACGCTAGTTATTAACGCTATCGCAGTGGACGACCCACGTTTGCCGATATCGAATATTGCAGGAGAACTCGGACAGCAACTCAATGTTTCGGATCTGCCGGATGATGCGCGGGTGCTTTCTGAAAAGATTCCATTGATGCAACAGGGTCACCCGGTTTGGGTTGACTTTGAAGGCGTCGATGCTGAGGGGAACCCCGAAACCAAAGAGGTTTCCGTAGGCGGGCTGAGTGAATTGGCGGACAGGGTTTCATTACCGGCGCCAGTCGAGTGGTTAAAAACACGAAAACATGAAAGTGAGTTGAGAGTGGTTTGTGCGGTCAATCTCGATGGGATCAAGGACAAAACGAAGGCAGTACCGCTTCCGGTGCGTACTTATACGATGAATGTGGCCCAGGCATTGACGATAGATCCCACGCCAATGGTATTGGACGGCCCCCACTTCTATCCTGCACCGGCGCCCTACACCCCGACCGGTGCTGTAACAGCCTATCTGGATGATAACGCACATCGAGTCCGGGAGGCTTTAGGTGGTGTCCCTCCGTATCATTACAGCTCATCAAATACTAACGTCGCTTCCGTTAATGCAACAACTGGGGATGTAGTTTCAACCAGTAATGGCACTGCCCGAATCGGCGTGCGGGACGCCAAGGGCAATATTGTCAGCTACGAAGTGGTATGCAATAACGTGTATGAATTGGTCTATGTGTCTCAAAAACTCACACACTCGCAGGCCATAAATTGGATGCTATCCATAGGGGCACAATTATTTCCAAGTCCATTGTCTTCCAGATCAACTGACCCACTTATCAGAGCTGCAGGTTTTGGTTTTCAAAAGACAAGTTCGGAGTCTTCTGATCATTGGCATACCTCATTTGTGGATTCATGGCAGGGGACCTACTCCTCAAGTAAAGCAAGCCCCGTCTACATCGCTCAATGGCACACCCCACCATACCGCTTTGGACTCTCTGCCGTCGGGAATTCTGCGTTATATACCCTCAGCACCTCAATTGGGTACCGTCTCAGAAACCGGTAGAGGCTTGTATAAGGGCAGATCGTGCTCTCATCGTAATCTTCGTAGAAGCAACGTCTAGAATCAGTAGATTGCGGCCTAAAGCTGCGATCAATTGGGTTGCGGAACATGGCGGAAGATGGTCAGAGTCCGAACCTACCGGGAACATAGGTTCCCCAATCGGGTTCTGGATAATCTGGATTTGCCGCAGCGAGGAAGGAAGGCTGAGTTATTCGCCGCTTACTCCGCCCTCTTCGCGAGCAGGCTCGCTCCCACAGTTTGATCGTATTACAAATGTTAGAGCGAGCTTGCTCGCGAAGAGGCAATTAGGTTCGGCGCAGTTCTTCGATTCAAACGAAGCTGTTTAAAAGACACCTCCAGACACTGTCTCCAGGCTACAAATCCTTGCGTCGTTGCCTACAGCCAAGCCAGAATCCGCCGGCTTGTGCGCTTAGGGGGTTGATTCTATTGTGGTGCGGTCGCTGACGAATCAGCGATCGGGTCTCGCAGCCCGTCGATCTCTGGACGCACAACACCCGCTGTTTTTATGGCGGCTGTACGTGGGAGACCTTCGGGTCTGCCGGTTCTAGAGTCCCGGTCTGCGACCCGCGTATAGCTGCCACCAACCATTTCGTATCGCAGCGAAAGTTGGCAGCTCCGTCGACTCTAGGAGCTTCACCATGATCAAACCAACACCCAACCCACCCGAAACCGACCCCACCTCCCCCTACGAATCCC
>NZ_JBAWKM010000007.1:0-23112 GCF_037095675.1 Pseudomonas sp. CCNWLW23
TTCCCCATGTGAGAGTAGGTCATCGTCAAGATTAAATTCCGAAACCCCAATTGCGAAAGCAGTTGGGGTTTTGTTTTAGTAGAAGTTCCTGTTTTTGCTGGCTTGTTACCGTGTTGACGGGCCAGATAAAGAATTTCTTGACGACCATAGAACATTGGAACCACCTGATCCCATCCCGAACTCAGCAGTGAAACGATGTATCGCCGATGGTAGTGTGGGGTTTCCCCATGTGAGAGTAGGTCATCGTCAAGATTGAATTCCGAAACCCCTGTCTGCTAACGCAGACAGGGGTTTTGTCATTTAAGCGTGTACGAAAGATCAGGCCGTTCTGCGACTCTTGCTGCTGCGTCTTGCCTGCCACTTGCGCCACCAAATATAGACGCCCGTCCCTGACAACCCCGCAATCAACACACCCAGTACCGCGATCATTACCTGCCCTGTCACCCCGATGATCCGTCCTCCATGTATGGGCAACTGAAGTCGATAGAACTGCTCTCCAAGCGTGCCCTGTCCCGCGATCTCCTGTCCCAATAATCGGCCATCTGTACCGTGAAAGAACAACCAGGATTTTCCATGGGCGTCCGTATCGTGCTGTCCAAATCCTGCGCCGTAGAAGTTGTACTCAAAGCTGTAATACAACTCGCCGATTGCCGCCGTCAGTCCTAATCGTTTCCCTTCCTGCAATGCCCTTTGGTACGCCTGTTGATAACTCAACTGTGTCGTACCCAGTTGATTGGCGGGCATTCGTCCTCTGGCTTCATAAACGCTCGGCTCGATGGGCGAAAACAACGAAACCGCAGGCTTGAACACTTGGCTGGGCAAGTTCATCGCCACGCTACTGACGGCGATCGGTAACAGCAGCAGCCACAGCCACAATCCTCCGGCGCGATGCAGGTCGAAGTTCAAGCGGTAGGCATGCCCGCCTTTGACCTTCCACGCAGTCGCCCACTTCTTCCAGAAGGGCTTGCCACGCGGCAAGGTCAGCCACAATGCGACAAAGCAGTCGATCACCCACGCGATGGCCACCCCACCCATTAACAGCAATCCCCAGTTACCCGGTAATGTCAGGTTGTAGTGAAACTCCAGAATGAACGGGATGAAGTTCTCCCGCTGAAAACAGCATTCACCCCAGTAGCGCGCGCCTTTTTGCTCCGAGCTGACCGGGTCCAGATAGAACACCTGATTGGGCTTATCAAACGGCTGGCCCGTCGCCGGATCCTTACGCGGAACGGCCGCCAGTAGCGCCGTATGCCCCGTCTCATGGGGATACTCCATGTACCAGACTTGCAGTTTCGGATGTGCAGTCTGCACTGCATCTACCAACGCGCCCGGCGACAAGCGCTCACCCACTGAGGTCGCCTCGTAGAACTGCGGATTCAGCCACTCATCCAGTTCGTGATTAAACGCCAGCACACTGCCGGTCAGCCCGGCCAACAATAAAAACGTCGCAGTGGCCAATCCAATGTACCGATGCAACAAAACCAGAAACGCACGCATACAAAACACCCCGAAGAAACGACAAAGCCAGCCCCTGATAGCAGGGGCTGGCTTTTTTATGCACAGGACATAGCTTTAGAACTGATAGCTGACGGTCGCCGCTACGTTGCGTTCTTCGCCCATGTAGCAGAAGTTCAGACTGGCGCAGGACGCGACATAGGATTCATTGGTCAGGTTGTTCGCGTTGAGCCGGACATCCACACCTGTCAAGCCGACCTTGCCCAGGTCATAACCAATCGAGGCGTCGAACAGCGTGTAAGACGGCACCTTCATTGTGTTCTCGGCATCGGCCCAGCTGTAGCCGACATAGCGCACCCCACCACCCAGGCGCAGCCCATCAAGTGCGGCGCTGTCGAACTTGTAGTCAGCCCACAGCGAGGCCATGTGTCGCGGCGCTTGAGTCGGTGAGTTGCCCTTGTTCTCGATGACATCGGTCGGCGTGCTCAAGGTGCTGATCATCGATTTGGAATATTCGATATCAGTGAAGGTGTAACTGCCGAGCACTTTCAAGTTATCGGTCAGTTGCAGGTGCGCTTCCAGCTCCAGACCTTGCGAGCGTACGGCGCCGACTGCGCGGTAGAAGTTCTCCTGCGGCAGTTTGGTCGCGAGGTTTTCCTGGTCGATGCGGAACAGCGAGGCGGTAAACAGGTTGTCGGTGCCCGGCGGCTGATACTTCAAACCGACCTCCCACTGCGTGCCATCGGTAGGGGCCAGTGGATTACCGGCGCTGTCGGCATAGGAGTTCGGGTTAAACGACTCGGAGTAGCTGATGTATGGCGCCAGACCGTTATCAAACAGATATAAAGCGCCGGCACGCCCAGTGAGTTTCGTGCGCCGATCATTGATCTCTGTACCCACCGGACGCCCCGCTTCGGCGATGCGGTTTTCATCGGATGTCTCGACCCAGTCCTGACGCAGGCCCAGCGAGAAGCGCCACTTGTCCATCTCGATCAGGTCTTGCAGATACACACCGGTCTGCTCCAGACGACGCAGATAGCTGGTGTCGCCGTACATCTCGATCGCCGAGTTGCCGTACACCGGATTGAACGCATTGATCGGCGCGAGGCCACCGCTGGTCCAGTCGACCACGGTTTTGCGCCGTTGATAATCCGCGCCCATCAGGACTGTGTGCTTGGTCGCGCCGGTGAAGAATTCGGCCTGCAGCATGTTGTCGACGATGAACGCATGCAGGCGCTCATCACCGCCGGTGTAATAACGGTTCAGTTCATTGCTGGTCGGGGTGGTCCAGCCATAGGCGTAGACCTGATCCATGTTCACTTTGGAATCGAGATAGCGGAAGTTCTGCCGCGCCGTGAAGACGTCGTTGAAGCGATGTTCGAACTGATAGCCGAACGACTGCTGGTCACGGGAGTAACCATCGATCCCCGGTTCGCCCTCGAAGAAGCGCGGCGAGATGCGCTCGCCATTGCGCTGATGGATCGTGCCGTCCGCCGGAACGCCGCCGTGGTAACCGCCGTCCGGATCGTGTTGCAGATAGGCCTGCAGGGTCAGCGAGGTGTCTTCGCTGAAATCGATGCTCAACGTCGGCGCGAGGGCGAAGCGTTTTTCCTTGTTGTGATCGAATTGCGTGTCGGACTGATCGCTCAATCCGGTCAGACGATAGGCAATGCGCTTGTCGTCATCGACCGGACCGCTGAAGTCAAAACCAATCCCGCGCTGGCCTTGCGTCCCCACTGTCGCCTGCACCTGATGGTAGGCCTCATACAACGGCTTTTTACTGGTCAGCGCGACCAGACCGCCGGGCGAGCTACGGCCGTACAGCACCGATGACGGGCCTTTGAGAATATCCACGCGTTCAAGGAAATACGGATCGACCTGCATGGTGCTGTAGGTGCCGCTGTCGCCCATCGACTTGAGGCCGTCGAGGTAGATGTTGTCCACCGAGCCGTCGTTGAAACCGCGCATCGCCACGTAGTCGTAACGATGGGTGGCGCCATACGGGTTGGTCAGCACGCCCGGGGCGTAACGCATCGCTTGCGAGACGGTTTGCGAGCCTTGGTCATCCATTTGCTCACGCGTCACCACCGATACGCTTTGCGAGGTCTCCAGCAGGGCGGTACTGGTCTTGGTGGCGATCTGGCTGTGCGTGGCGTTGTAGCCGGCCATGCTGCCCAGCGCGTTGCCGAGGGCGAAGCCTTTGATGTCGGTGGTCGGCAAGGCTAGTGCTTCGCTTTCAGCCAGCGGGCGCAGAATGTAGCTGCTGCCGTCCTGGCTGACGGCTTCCAGCCCTGAGCCACCGAGCAAATGGCTCAAGGCCTGGTCGGTCGAATATTCACCCTGCACGCCGGGAGATTGCTGACCTTGAGTCTGTTGCGGCGTCATCGCCAAGGTGATGCCGGCCTGCCGGGCAAACTGATTCAAAGCCTCGCCCAATGGCCCGGCAGCAATGTTGTAGCGGTGGCTGATCTCGGTGCCGGTGTTGGCGGCCAGACTCAGGCTCGGTAACACGCTGACGCCCAGCGCGGTGGTCAGCAGTGCCGCCCGAACCGCATGGCGCAGTAGTGTCGATTCTGCAGTGAAATTCAGAGGGTTCTTACAAGTGGCGCGGACAGTCATTGTGGATTTCCGTAGGCAGTCGCGAGGGCTGATTTGAAGTGCTTACTGACTAAGCCGGACTGCCTGGAAAAACCCGCCAAAAAAATTTCACACCGCACGTTCCAGGGTCACCCACCAACGGGTGCGATAGCGCAGTTGCACCGGCAACGTCTGCGGCAGAATCGCCAGCAGCCTGTCGGTGTCCTCCAGACGAAACACTCCAGAGAGGCGCAGGTCTGCGATATCCGCCGAACAATGGAGATAACCCGGGCGATAACGGCCGACTTCAGCGAGGAAGTCGCCCAGCCGCATATTGCGCGTGACAATCAAACCGTCGAGCCAGGCGCCCGCATCCATATCCAGCGTCGGCGCTGCGCGCAAACCGCTTTGATCGACCAGAAAACTCTGCCCGGCGAGTGCTTCGAGGGAATGACCGCCAGCGCGAACCAACACCCGGCCACGGGTAACGCTGAGCCGCGTGCACTGTTCTTCCTGACGCAAAATGAAACGCGCATCGAACGGCGCATAAGTGCCGTGGCGATTCTGTATGCGCAGCGGTCGATCGGTCGCCGCGCCCTCGTCAGAGCCGCCGCAGGTAACGATGATCTCGCCACGGGTCAGTTTGATCAGGCGCCGCTGCGCGGTGTAATCCAGATCTACGGCGCTGGCGGTGTTGAGTTCGATGCGCGTGCCGTCGGGCAACTGGAAACCGCGCCGTTCGCCGGTCGCCGTCGCGTAGTCGGCACTCCATTGCTGCCAGGCGGCGCTGTCCTTGGCCAGCCACGCGGCGGAGCCCATCAACAGCGCGCCCGACAACAACTTCAAGGCCTGGCGTCGGCCCAGCCCCTGCGCACTGTTTTCCAAGGTGTTGAAAGCGACCTGCGCACCCGGCACGGCGCGCAGACTGGAGCTCAATTCGGCTTGCAGCGACTGCACCCGCTGCCAGGCAATTTCATGTTCGTGATGCTCGGCGCGCCACTGCTCGCATTGGCGAGTCAGCCGCGAATTGCCGTGGTTGTTGCGCAGCCGCAGTAGCCAGTGAATCGCTTGCTTGACCACGTGTTGGCGCGGTTCCACGCGGCGAGCGAGTGAGAGGTTATCCACAGGCATCAGTTTTCATACCGCAACACATAGCAGTGATACAGCGCATCGGCGACGTAGCGTTCCACAGAACGTACCGATACGCCCAACTGCTCGGCGATCTGTTTGTGAGTCAAACCTTCGCACTGCGCCAGGAGAAACGCCTGACGCACTTTCGGCTTAAGTCCTTCGAGCATGCGCGCAATGCTTTCCAGCAGTTCCAAGACCAACGCGCGCGATTCGGCGTCAGGTACTTCGCCTTCAGGCAAGTGAGCAATGGTCTCCAGATAGGCCCGCTCGATTTCCTCGCGGCGCCAATGATCGATTACCAGACCGCGCGCGATGGTTCGCAGGAAAGCTCGGGGCGCTTTCAGTTCGAGGCGTTCGGTACGTTGCAGCAGGCGCAGGAAAGTGTCCTGAGCCAGATCCGCTGCATCCGCTGCGTTGCCCAGCCGCGCGCGCAGCCAAGCGTTGAGCCAGCCGTGATGACTACCGTAAAGCGCCTGTACGACCAACTCAGATGAAGACATGACCACGCCAGCCCGAATGTCACAAATGATAATTAGTCGCATTGTCATCAAGGGTTACAGATTTTGCAACTGCTGCCCCCATGTCGATGCGAAAAATTCCCTCGCAGCCGCTCTTGCACGCCGTTCGGCGGGAATCCTGTCCAAAACCCGCCCATCTCTCACGCGCCCCTAAGATTTCTCCGCCGCTGGCCGACAGACTGGTGAGAAATGCGTGCACCAAAGTAGAGCGGCCAGAAGAAAGCTGCCTGCACCGTACATGGAATGTTGCATCCGGAAACGCATCCCCACTTTTGGCATAAGAAGTCCCATGAAATGAATCTCAAGTTCAGCCATAAAATCCTCCTGGCCGCTTCGGGCGTCGTGGTCCTGGCGTTCGCGTTGTTCACGCTCTACAACGATTATCTGCAGCGAAACACCATTCGCCAGAACCTGCAGTCCTCCGTGCAACAGGCCGGTGACCTGACCGCCAGCAGCGTGCAGAACTGGATGAGCGGGCGCATTCTGGTGCTGGAAAACCTCGCGCAGAACGTTGCCCATCAAGGCAGGAATGCCGACCTCCCCGGCCTTGTCGATCAACCGGCCTTCACGTCGAACTTCCAGTTCACTTATGTCGGGCAGGCCAACGGTGTCTTCACCCAGCGCCCTGATGCGAAGATGCCGGACGGTTACGATCCGCGTCAGCGCCCTTGGTACAAGCAGGCCGTGGCCGCCGACAAAACCATGCTGACACCGCCGTACATGGCGGCCGTCGGTGGCCTGGTGGTGACCATCGCCATGCCGGTGAAGAAGGACGGTGAATTGCTCGGTGTGGTCGGTGGTGACCTGAGCCTGGAAACCCTGGTGAAGATCATCAACTCGGTGGACTTCGGTGGCCTCGGCCATGCGTTTCTGGTCAGTGCCGACGGTCAGGTGATCGTCAGCCCGGACAAAGATCAGGTAATGAAAAACCTCAAGGACATCTACCCGAACACCAGCGTGCGCATCGAGAAGGGCAACCAGAACGTCGTGCTCAACGGCCAGGAACGCATTCTCTCGTTCACCCCGGTCAGCGATCTGCCGAATGCGCAGTGGTATATCGGTCTGTCGATCGATCGCGACAAGGCCTACGCCGCACTCAGCCAATTCCGCACCTCGGCGTTGATCGCCATGTTTGTCGCGGTCGCGGCGATTGCGTTGCTGTTGAGCCTGTTGATCAACGTGTTGATGCGTCCACTGACCACCATGGGCCGCGCGATGAAGGACATTGCCCAAGGCGAGGGCGATCTGACCCGGCGTCTGGTGGTCGAGAGCAAAGACGAGTTCGGTGAACTGGGCAGCGCGTTCAACCAGTTCGTTGAACGGATTCACGCATCGATTTCCGAAGTGTCGTCGGCGACCCGTCACGTACATGACCTGTCGCAACGGGTGATGGCTTCGTCCAACGCTTCGATCGTCGGTTCCGACGAGCAAAGTGCGCGCACCAACAGCGTCGCGGCAGCGATCAATCAGCTGGGCGCCGCCACTCAAGAGATCGCGCGCAACGCGGCGGATGCTTCGCAGCACGCCAGTGGCGCTTCCGAGCAGGCCGACGACGGTCGTCAGGTGGTCGAGCAGACCATTCAGTCGATGACCGAGTTGTCGCAGAAGATCAGCCTGTCATGCACGCAGATCGAAACCTTGAATGCCAGCACCGACAACATCGGCCACATCCTCGATGTGATTAAAGGCATCTCGCAGCAGACCAACCTGCTGGCGCTCAACGCTGCTATCGAAGCCGCGCGTGCCGGTGAAGCCGGGCGCGGTTTTGCCGTGGTTGCCGATGAGGTGCGTAACCTCGCGCATCGCACCCAGGAATCGGCGGAAGAGATCCACAAGATGATCACCTCGCTGCAGGTCGGCTCGCGCGAAGCGGTGAGCACCATGAACGCCAGTCAGGCGTCCAGCGAGCAAAGCGTGGAAGTGGCGAATCAGGCCGGTCTGCGTCTGGTCAGCGTGACCCAGCGCATCGGCGAAATCGACGGTATGAACCAATCGGTTGCAGCGGCGACTGAAGAGCAGACGGCGGTGGTGGAAACGCTGAACGTCGACGTCAATCAGATCAACCTGTTGAACCAGCAGAGCGTGGCCAACCTCAACGAAACGTTGAAGGATTGTGATGCGTTGTCGCAGCAGGCGAACCGGTTGAAGCAGTTGGTCGACAGTTTCAAGATCTGATTCACAGATCGCAGACCGCGTTATCGTTCTTCGCGAGCAGGCTCGCTCCCACAGGGAAATGCATTCCAAATGTGGGAGCGAGCCTGCTCGCGAAAGCGGCGGTTCAATCACCGCCAAACCGATGCCTTAAACAAACAGCTTCAGCACATTGCCCATCGCATCATCGGCAAACCCCTGCACGAAATCCCTGAACCCCGGCAATGCTTCATCCCCACCCGCAGCCGATTCGGCAATGATCGTCCAGGTCGCTCGCGACTTCTCTGCGCTCAGCGATTCCACTTGCATCGCCGCCCACAGATTCGCCACCCCCAACGTGTTGTAGATCGTCGTCCAGGTCATGCGCCGCGCCTGTTCATCGCGCGAGTTGAGTTGTTCGACCACGACGTTGCCGTCCTTGAAGACTTTCTTGCGCAGCGAAGACACGCCTTCGCCGGTCATTTCGGTGTGCGACAGCGCTGGAATGAATCGTTCGAAGCCAGCGAAATCGCCAACGATCGCCCAGACTTGTGCCGCGTCCCCCGGCACTTCCACCGACGACACAACGTGGCAGCCTTGCGGGTTTTTGATCAGGGTGTCGGGTTGCAGATTGCTCATGGTGTTGCTCCTTGTTGATGAGTCAGATGAAGTTGATTTCTTTCAGGTAGTCGCAGCCGCGACGCAGCAGCGCCGGGGATTTCTGTGGGTAGTGCGCGCCCATCTGCTGCACGCCGGCCTCGGCGTTGGCGTGGCCGATCAGCGAGATGTCGCCGATGTCTTCTTCGAAACCATTGAGGTAGAAACCGAGCACGCCAAACAGCGCGTTGTCGGCGTCGACCCGGTTCAGTTGCTGCTGCCAGTCAGCGACGCTGACCAGCGCAAACTCGCTGCCGGTTTCGCGGAACGAAGCGACGTAGGCATCCCAGCTCAGCGGCTCAGGGTTGTGCAGGTTGAACACCGCACGATCCGCTGAATAACGGCTGGCATGGAAGGCGATGAAGCGGGCGAGAAAGTCCACCGGCATCAGGTCGAAATTCAGCGCAAACGCCGGCACCTGACCGAGCTGGATCGAGCCTTTGAGCATCAGCATCAAACGGTTTTTATGCGGCTGGCAAACGCCGCTGAGGCTGTTGAAACTGATGTTGCCAGGGCGATAAAGATTGACCCGTACACCACGCTCGCGCGCCCGTTCGAGGATGCGTTCGCCGACCCATTTCGACAGGTTGTAGCCGTTGCGAATATAGATCGGCGGCGTCGCGGCGGCGGGCAGTTCCAGCACTCGACCGGCATCATCCACGGTGCTGGATGCCGACAGGGTCGAGACGAAGTTGAAGACCTTTTTGCGCTGCCCCTCGCACAGCTTCAGCAGGGCGAAGATCGGCTCGACGTTATCCGCCGCCAGCGACTCGTAATCGAGTACGTGGTTGACGTTGGCGGCGTTGTGCACCAGCGCGCCGAACTCGCGATCCAGGCGCTGATAATCCTCATCGCCCAGGCCCAGTTGCGGACGGCTGATATCAGCTGCATAAACCCGCACACGGCTCAGGTCGAGGTGCTCCAGACGGTTTTCGTGCAGTGCCTGAGCGAAACGTTGCGCCGCCGTTTGCCCGGCGCCGTCGCGCACCAGACAGGCCACTTCGCTGGCGCCCCAACCGAGCAGCGCTTCGACGATGTGCACGCCGACAAAACTGTTGGCACCGGTGACGATGACCTTGTGCACATCGCCCATGCGGCTGATCGGCAGCGGTTCGATATCCAGCGCGCGCTCGGCGTCGGCCATGGCTTGGGCGCTGAGCACGGCGCTGTCATCGGTGCCGCGCACCAGCGTCGCCAGTTTGCTGATCGTGGGCAGTTCGATGAAGCGATTGATCGAAATGCTTCGGCCAAATTCCTCACGCAAGCGCAGCAACATCCGCGACAGCAGAATCGAATGTCCGCCGAGATTGAAGAAGCTTTCGTCAGTGGAAATGTCGCTGGTCGGCAGTTCCAGCAATTCTGCCCAGATCTCCAACAGCAGCGCTTCGTCAGCATTGGCCGGCAGGCATTTCGCAGCGCTGTCCTGGACCGTCACCGGCAATGCCAACAGCGCCTTGCGATCGACTTTGCCGTTACTGGCGAACGGCATCTGCGCCAGTTCGGTCCACGCTCCCGGTTGCATGTAGTCCGGCAGAAACTGCCGGGCGTGAGCCTTCAATGCGTCGCGGGCAGTCTCGGTCTGTGGCTGGGCGATAAACGCCAGAATGCGCCGCTGACTGTCGATGACCACGGCAATCTGCCGATACAAGCGGCTCTCGCGCAGGCAGCGTTCGATCTCTTCCGGCTCGACGCGGAAGCCACGGATTTTCACCTGATTGTCGCGCCGCCCGCACAGCTCGATACCGTGCTCGCCCCACTTGGCCATGTCGCCGCTGCGGTAGGCGCGCAGGGTTTCGCCGCCGGGCAGTGACAGGCTCAGATAACGCTCGGCGGTCTGCTGCGGATTATTCAGGTAACCGAGGCAGACACCGGGGCCGACGATGAACAGCTCACCGACGGTTTGATCGGGCACCGGTTGCAGATCGTCGTCGAGAATCAGCACCCGACTGTTAGCGATCGGCCCTCCCAGCGTGCGGTTGCTGTCGCCCGGTTTGAGCTGGCGCGCGGTGATCAGCACGGTGGCTTCGGTCGGGCCATACAGGTTGTGCAGGGTGCCTTGGCGGGTCAGTTGCTCGATGACGTACGGCTCGCAGACATCACCGCCGGTCATCACCTGCACGCCCTCCAGTTGTTCCAGCGGCAGGATGCTCAACAGCGCCGGTGGCAGGAAGGCGTGGGTCAGTTGCCGCCGGCGAATCAGCGCAATCAGCTGCAAAGGATCGCGGCGCTGGGTGTCGTCGGGCACGACGAGTTCCGCCCCTGCGAGCAGGCTGGGGAAGATGTCGATCAGCGAAGAATCGAAGCTCAGCGAAGAGAACTGCAACACCCGACTCTCGGCGTGCAGCTGCACGTAGTCGGCGTACCACGCGGTGAAATGGGCGAGATTGGCCTGGCTGAGCAGCACGCCTTTCGGATGCCCGGTGGTACCCGAGGTGTAGAGCGCCATGCACGGCGCATCAAGCTCCGGGCGGTGCTGCATCAGCGGCCGGTCGAGATCGGCGTTCGGCGCTTCGATGCCACTGACATCCAGCCCCGCTACCGACTCGCTGAGCGCCTGCTGTCCATCGTGAAGCAACAGCACCGCGCCGGCGTTTTCCAGGATGTATTGCTGACGCGGCAATGGATGGCTCGGCTCCAGTGGCAAGTACACCGCGCCGCTGCCGAGAATCGCCAGGATCGAGGCGAACAGCGCTGGGCTTTTGCCTTGGCAGACACCGACCACCCACGGCTGCGGATGTTGCTCAAGCAAGGGCAGCAACCGCTGTTGAATCGCCCGGCTGTGGTCGTGCAACTGGCGGTAGCTGATGGACTGTCCGCCGAGGTGCAGCGACGGTCGTTCGGCATGCTCGATCAGGCTCTGTTGCAGGCGCTCGATCAGCGGGATCTGCGCTTGTTGCAGCAGCGCCGGGTTTGCCGTGTCGTTGAGACGGTGGACATACGCCAGTTTGTCGAGGAACAGCAGGTCTTCCAGGCGTTCGAAATCCGGCGCGATCAGCGCAGGGGCATGGCGGAAATAATCGGCATCGCGGGAAAAGCGGCTGACCAGCAACGCCACCTCATCGACCACATGGGCGAGCGCTCGTTGGCGTAGCGACTGACCGTTGCCGGACGGCTCATCGCCGATCGGCACACGGCTGATCAGCGACGAGCCGAGGAAGCACAGCAAGTCGAGGGTCGGCAGGCCGCCATGGTCTTGCGCGGCGACACCCAGGCGCAGGTGCAGATGCGGGATGGCGCAGAAGTCGCCGGCAGCGATAAAGCCATCGTCGATGATCAGATCCACCGCCGCTTGAGTGGCGCCGCTGCGGGTCACAGCATGGCCATGCTGTTCGAGCTCCCGGGCCAGATCGGTCATGGCCTGGCCGGCGCCGGTGAGCAAAATGTCGAGACGTTTCATGTCGGCCTCCTCAAACCAGATAGTCGCGCAGGGCGTGCTGCACGCACGGTGTGTCGAGCAGCGAGCTGTTGTGGAAAAACCTGACGATGTTGCCCACCAACGGGTGGTGGCGATTGATCGGGAAGGCCAGTCCCGCGATCTCCTCACGCAATGACTGTCGGGTGGTTTCGCTGACCGGCAGCGCATCGATCAGGCGCAAATCGAAGGACTTCTGGATGTCGTTGGTCAGGTAATGGCCGATGAACACCGGCAGAATCTGCGCGATGGTTTCGCGGTCCGCGTCGCTGGCGGTGTGCCAATAGATGCGCACCATCCGCGCCCAGAAACTCGAGTGGCGACCTTCGTCGAGCAAGTGGTCGGCCATCAGGCCCTTGATCGACGGCTTGACCGAATCGTCGCGGGCGAACGCGGCGACATCACCGGTCACGGTGTTTTCGGCGATCGCCACGCAAATCAGTTCCACCGCGCTGCGCAGGTATTCCGGCGCCAGCGCAACAGCGGCGGGAATCGCCCGGCTCAGCTCGATTTCATCGGGCAATTGAATCGGCTCGATACCGGTCAGCGCGACCGTTTGCTGCATGAAATCCATGGCCACCAGCGCGTGGTAATCCTCATCGACCACCACGGTCATCGCGTCGTAGCGACAGGCGAACGGGAACGCCACGGCAAAGCGATTCTTGGCAATGCTGCGGGCGGTCTTGTCGACGATTTCCGTCTCGAAAATCACTACGTCGTTGATGAATTTGTACAACGTCTGCACCAGGGCGAAATCACGTTGCTGTGGGCATTCACGCAGGAAGGTTTCGCTGAGCACCAGCGGCTGGCGGCTGAGCGGGTAGATCAGGCGCTGATCGTCTTCCAGCAGCCGCCGGGGACGGGTGCGGATGGTCGCGCGGCTTTCCCAGGCCTCGGCGAAGGATTGATAGTCGGCAGCGTTCATTGGGCCACCTCGGCAACTTCCACGCCCATGCTCAGGCGCAGCCCGTCCCACAAGGCGATGCGGCTTTCCACGGCGGCGATGGCGCTGGCGTAAACCTCGGCTGCGCGCTGCGGATCGCCGTCCACCAGACGCTCCAGCAACTGCTCGGCGGCCGGGCCGTGATCTTCGGAATCGACTTCGATATGCCGTTGCAGGTAGTAGCGAAAGGTCGGTGCCTGTTCGATGCCGATGCCCCAGTCATCGAGGATGCGCTGGAACATCGTTGGAATGACGCTCTCGCGACCATGCAGGAACGCGGCAGCGACACTGTGTCTCGGCGCCTCCAGGGCAATGCGCAAGGTATCGCGGACAAACTGCGCGGCCGCCGGGTCGACGTCGACGCTCTGCAACGCGACGTCATAACTCACGCCTTCCTGCTGCAGGGCGACAAAGCGCTCTACCGCCGTGGTGCTCGCGCCGACTTCGCGCATCGCATCCAGGTACAACTCGAAGTGGCTGTAGTGGCCGGCATCGAGGCGATCGTCCGATTCCTCGCCCAGCACGATCTCGTTGATCAACCGAGCCGCGTGGGGATCGCGCGGCGGCAACCAGGGTAAACGCGTGCAGGTCAGTTCCTGTTGCAGGCGCTTGGTCAGCGACATGAAGTCCCATACGGCAAATACATGGGTTTCCATGAAACGGCGTAATACCGATAACGAAGTAATCTCGGAAAAGATCGGGTGAATACTCAGTTCGGCTTTCTTCAGGGCGAGTTGCTGCTTAGTGGGCATCATGATGTCCTTTATCATTGATTGAAGTGCACGGTTCTTTTCAGTTGCTGTAAGCGGTCGAGCAAGTTGGATAGCAAGTTGGTCGGGCAAATATTGATTGCGCTGTGGCGCCGTTGCGGCGCCACGGGTGCTGCGGTTGGTGCGTGAGGTATGCCGCGCTGAACGGCGACGTTCAAACCTGGCGAGAGAAAAACTAATACAGGGCAAATGCATTTAACAAGTTTATTTTCAATTATTTTAAGTTGGCTGTTTTTTGAATATAAGAGTTGCCGATAAAACTTTCAGATCAAGTTTTATTAGGGCGTAGTTACTCCTTTCGGCTAATAACGGCCAAAATCGATAACAAGAGTGAATGCCTCACTCGAAGCAACTTTTAAACAAGGGAAATTTATGAATTCAAAGGGGGCGAAAGTTGGCCGGGACCGGCGCCATGACTTCCTGTTTCCCGTGACAAGGCTCCTTCCGTAGGTTCCTGTTGCGGGGACTGTGCCGTCAGGGCGGCGCGTCCCCGTTCTGTAGGGGTGGCGCTGGAAGAGTGCGGGTAAATTGCCGTCACGGCTATTACCGATTGGTCATCGGCGGGCAGCAGAAATGCGTCGGCAGGGCCGGGGCGGGCACCAGCGGGCACGCCGATCCGCTGCCAGAGCCGGCAGCAGAGCGGTCGCGAAGATTTGTAAGGGGATTATTCGACGTACGAGATATCAGCGTGCGGTGTGACGCTTCTGTGCGGCGGGAGTCGCGAGGTAGCGGGTGATAACCTCAACGCCACGGTTGAGGTGCTGCTCCAGCATTGCGAGCGAGCGCGGTATGTCCCGCTCGATCACGGCCTGAAGCATGGCGCGGTGGTCATCCTGGGACAGCTTGCCCAAGCCCATCGCTTCCAGATTGAACCGCAGAAAACGTTCTTCTTCGTTCAGCCCGTCCTCCACTAGGCGCAGCAGTCGCTGATTGGGCGCTTTGCTGTACAAGGCCATGTGAAAGAGACGGTTGAGGCGGCCGATTTCGTTGTAGTCGTGCTGCGCTTCCAGTTCGTCGATGTAGCCAGCGGCGAGTTGATGCTCGGCCTCAGTCAGCAGCGGAATGGACTGCCGCAATGCCTCGGATTCGAGCAGAATGCGCAACTCGTAGGTTTCAGCGGCATCGCCCTGGATCAGCGGGGCGACCACGGCGCCTTTGTGCGTAGTGACGCTAAGCAGCTCCTGCGCTTCGAGCTGGCGCAAGGCTTCGCGCACCGGCATGCGGCTGACCCCGAACAGATCGGCCAGATCCTGCTGGCGCAGTGCAGTGCCACAGGGCAGGCGGCCATCGAGAATGGCCGAGCGCAGGGTTTCTTCGATCACCGACCGGGCCAGATGCGCAGGAATCGGTCCTTCGACTTTGATGCTGTGCAGCGGTTTGGGCTTCTGAGTCACGACAACACACCCTGTAGGTCGCAATATTTGGATCCAAATGACACTAGTGATTGCTCTACAGGTTGTCAAACCTTGTAAAACGTTGCGCGGCAATCTCAAGTCTAGCGCGTCTTCGATGATCTCACGGTGCCATTGTTTTTTGCCGGGCTAAGCTTCACCATCAAACGCTTCCTTTCTGTCCTTCTGGAAACCTGCAGTGGCGGTACGTTTCGCGATCCCTCGGACCTTGCGCTGGCTTGGCTGCGCATTGCTGCTGGCCGGCGTCATGCTGGGCGGCCTGCACGCCAATTGGGATTTTTCCGCGATCAGCCGCAAGGCCACGGCTCTTTATGGGCCACTGGGCGCGGGGCAGCAGCGCATCGACGCCTGGCAGAATCTGCTGGCCACGCAGAAGCAGGTCAGTGAGATGGACAAGCTCAAGGTGGTGAACCTGTTCTTCAACAAGCAGGTGCGTTACGTCGAAGACATCGATCTGTGGCGCGAAGTGGATTACTGGGAAACCCCGATCGAAGCCCTGTGGAAGGGTGCCGGTGACTGCGAAGACTACGCCATCGCCAAGTATTTTAGCCTGCGCCATCTCGGCGTTTCCAGTGACAAGCTGCGCATCACCTACGTCAAGGCGCTGCGCCAGAACCGCGCGCACATGGTGTTGACGTACTATGCGACCCCCGATGCCATGCCGCTGGTGCTCGACAGCCTGATCGATCCGATCCAGCCGGCGTCGCAGCGGACCGATTTGCTGCCGGTCTACTCTTTCAATGCCGAAGGTCTGTATCTGCCCGGCGCCAAGGGCAATAAAAAGGTCGGCGACACCAAACGCCTGTCGCGCTGGCAGGATGTGCTGAAAAAAATGCAGGCCGAAGGTTTTCCGGTCGAGACGACTAACTAGGAGCACGCGCTCAGATGTCTTTGTTCAAACAGCTGTTGATCGCTATCTGTCTGTTCCTGGTCGTGGCCTTCACCGGCAGCTTCATGGTCAGCCTGGAGAGCTCGCGCACCCAGTACGTCAACCAGTTGCGCTCCCACGCACAGGACGCGGCGACGGCGCTGGCGTTGTCGCTGACGCCGAATATCGACGACCCGGCGATGGTCGAGCTGTTGGTCAGTTCGATTTTCGACAGCGGTTATTACGCGAGCATCCGCGTGGTCGACGTGAAGACCGACCAGACCATTGTCGAGCGCAGCGGTACCCCGGCGGTGAGCAATGTGCCGGACTGGTTCGTCAGACTGATCGGCCTCGAACCGGCGGGTGGCGATGCGCTGGTCAGCCGTGGCTGGGAGCAGGCGGCGCGGGTCGAGGTGGTCAGCCATCCGATGTTCGCCGTGGCCAAGCTGTGGCAGAGCGCACTGGGCAGCCTTGGCTGGTTGCTGATCTGCGGCGCATTGAGTGCGGTGCTCGGCGCGCTGTTGCTGCGTCGGCAGTTGAAACCCCTCGATTACATGGTCCAGCAGTCCCATGCGATTGCCCGCCGCGAGTTTCTCAGCCTGCCGGATCTGCCACGCACGCCTGAATTGCGTCGCGTGGTGCAGGCAATGAATCAGATGGTCGAGAAGCTCAAGACGCTGTTCCAGGAGCAGGCCGAGCGCAGTGAAAAACTGCGTACCGAGTCCTATCAGGACAACCTCACCGGTCTGGCCAACCGCCGCTATTTCGAGATGCAACTGAACAACCGCGTGAGCAACCCGGAGCAGGCCAGTTCCGGTTATCTGCTGCTGTTGCGGGTCAAGGATCTGGCGGGGCTCAATCAGCGTCTCGGCGGCCAGCGTACTGACCAATTGCTCAAGGCCGTCGGTGAGCAACTGACCCGCGAGTGCGCCAGATATCCACAAACCCAGGACTTGGTCACGCGTATTCGCGGCGGTGAATTCGCCGTGCTCGCCCCCGGGCTGGTGCGCGAGGAAGCATTACAGTTGGCGCAGAATCTCGACAACGCCTTGAGCAGCCTGCACGCCACTGGCGCGACCGATGTGCCGGCGGTGGCTTCCATCGGGCTGGCGCCGTTTGCCCATGGTGATTCACCACAAGCGGTGCTGACACTGGGCGATCAGGCGCTCGCACAGGCCGAAGGACAGGGCGAGCAGAATTGGGCGTGCATCGATCAGAGTCTGGTGGCGGAGGTCGGTGACGATCATCACGCCTGGCATCGACTGCTGGATGAGGCCTTGAGTCAGCAGCGTTTCGAGCTGTACTTCCAGCCGGTGGTCGCTGCGCAGGACACGCAACTGGTGCTGCATTACAAGGTGCTGTCACGCCTGCTCGACGAGCAGGGCCAGACCATTCCCGCCGGACGCTTCCTGCCTTGGCTGGAGCGCTTCGGCTGGACCGCACGGCTCGATCGCCTGATGCTTGAACGCGTGCTCGAGCAGATGAAAGGGCACGAGGATTCGCTGGCGCTGAACCTGTCCTCGGCAACGCTGGCCGACCCGCAGGCGCTGAACAAAGTCTTCGAAATTCTGCGCGCGCATTCCAATCTCGGCGCGCGTCTTACTCTGGAGATCGGCGAGGAGCAATTGCCTGAACAAGCGGTGCTGGAGCAGTTGACCCGACGCCTGCGCGAGCTCGGTTTCTCGCTTAGCCTGCAGCGCTTCGGCGGGCGCTTCAGCATGATCGGCAACCTGGCGCGCTTGGGTCTGGCGTACTTGAAGATCGATGGCAGCTACATCCGCGCGATCGATCAGGAGAGCGACAAGCGTCTGTTCATCGAAGCGATTCAGCGCGCGGCGCACAGCATCGATCTGCCGCTGATTGCCGAACGGGTCGAGACTGAAGGGGAGTTGTCGGTGATTCGCGAGATGGGCTTGTATGGCGTGCAGGGGCAGTTGCTCGGTGAACCGAAGCCTTGGGGGTGAGCCAAGAAGCGCCCTCACCCTAACCCTCTCCCAGAGGGAGAGGGGACTGGCCGTGGGATATTTACGAGATACGCCGACGTGCAAGAGCTCCACTGAATCCAAAATCGACTCGATCTCTCAGGTCGATGGATAGCGCAAGACACCTCGATCGGCCCCCTCTCCCTCCGGGAGAGGGCTGGGGTGAGGGTAAGCTTTGGATCTTGGGAGGATCAGATCAACCCACCCTCATCCTCATCGATCAACTGGCTCAACCCGCCCAGCGCTTCACGTGCCTGGGTGCGGTCCATCAGTTTGGCCTGGGCCGCCGCTGGCAGGTCGGTGACGCGGATCACGCCTTTCTGGGTCAGCACCTGGATCAGGTCGTCGAGTACCCGAATCATTTCAAAGTCGCTCTGCTTGAGCTGTTTGAGGCTGTTTTCCACGGCTTCGTTGGCGTACCACGCCTGAATTTCATGGTTATCGGCGGGCAGCGTTTCCGTGGCCTCGGCGTACGCCGCAGCTTCCACGCGAATCAACTGGCCTTGCGCATCGCGTTGCACGTAAAACATTGAGCATCCCTCACAAATGAACAGCGTCATGCTGTCAGCAGCATAGCCAACTGCGCGCCAGTATGCGGGGCGCCGATCAAATCGTCACCGCTGCATTGCCCGCAAACGCGACGGCCGCCCCACAGGAGGCGGCCGTTGTTGTTTCAGCCTCAGCTGTTGTTGTGATCGACCTTGATGGTCGGGTCGCTGCCGGCAATCAGGTTGTGCAGGTTGGCGCTCGCCCAGTTGTTGCCTTCCAGTTTGATCGTCACGTCCGGCGTGGCCGCAGCGGCATCGCCCGAGTTGAATTTGCCCGCCGAGCTGACTTGCAGCGACGACGTGCCATCCACTGTGGTGATCTTCAGGAAGTTGTCGATCGTGCTGCCGGTCTCGCCCTGCAACAGGTCGCGCAGGTCGATGCGGTCGCCTTCGCTGGCTTTGAAATCCTTGATCACGTCATTACCGGTGTCGCCCGATTTCCAGACGAAGGTGTCGCCACCGGAACCGCCGATGAGGATGTCATTGCCCTGACCGCCGATCAGCGTGTCGTTGCCGGTGCCGCCGAGCAGGATGTCATTGCCTTTGCCGCCGTCGAGCAGGTCGTTGCCGCCCGAACCGAACAGGATGTCATTGCCTGCGCCACCGAGCAGCGTGTCGTTGCCATCGTGCGCGCCGGACACATCGAACGCCTGATAGTGCTCGGTGATGTACTGGTGCACATTACTGGTGCTGACTTTGCTGACATCAACGCCGGTTTCCTTGGCGACGAACGCCTGCATTGCCTGGTAACCCTCGCCGGCAATGCCGTTGAAGCTGACCAGATCGCCGAACAGGATGTCGTTGCCTTCGCCACCGTTGACGGTGTCGTTACCCGGCATCGTCGCTTCGGTATGGCCGATGATCGAGTTGGCCAGGTCTTTCGGATCGATGTTGGTTTGCGGCGTTTTGTCCGAGTCGTACGGCTTGAGATCGTTGAGGCTGACGTCGTTGTTCAGACCAATGGCTTCGACGCTCGACAACCCGCTCAACAAGGCAAAGCCGCTGGTCGAGTTGCTGGTCGTCGACGAGTTGGTGCTGTTGCCGGTACCCGCGAGGTTCGACAATTCATAAGTGCCGTCGCCCTGCGCGTGAATCGTGCCCAGGGTTTCACTGCTCCAGCCCCACCACGAGTTGTAGGTTTGCAGCACAACGCTGCCGGCACTGTTGATAGTCAGGTAGTGCGAGTTGTCGATGTAGGTGCTGAACGTGTCGCCCTGCTTGTAGTTGCTGGTGTTCACCACGCTGTCGAGTTTCACGTTGCCATACAGCGTCGGGTTGGTCTGCTCGCCGGTCTGGTAGTAAGTCGGCTGGCCGTCGGTGATGAAGTACGTGAGGTTCTTCGCCCCGGTGTTGGCCACTGCGTCGGCACTCTGGAACCAGTTGGCCGTGGTCTTGAACACGTCCTCGTAGTTGGTACCGCCGCCGGAGCCCATCGAGTTCAGCACTGCTTTGAGCAAGGTCAGCGCATTCGGGTCGTTGAGATTCACCGACACCGACTTGTTGACCTGGGTATCGAAGTCCACCAGGAAGATGTTCACCGTACCCGAGTTGCTGCCGCCCAGGCTTTGCTTGAGGCTGTTGAACACCGAGGTCAGCGAGTCCTTTGCGGCGTTCAGCGACGAACTGCTCATACTGCCGGAGCTGTCGACCATGAACGCAATGTTGTAGTTGGTGCCCGGGACCACGGTCAGGCCGCCGATGTCAGCGACGATGATGTCGTTGGCGTCGGTGCCGGTGACGGTGTCGTCACCCGAGGTGGCGGTGACCGCGTTGTACACCGCCGGCACCACGGTGACCGGAATGGTCGCGGTGCTGCTTGCCGAGCCGCCGACCTGTTCGGTGGACGTCGAAGTCACGGTCAGGTTGAACTGGCCGTTGTAGTAGGTTGGCGGGGTCACGGTCAGAGAGCCGAGGTTCCAGCCGGTGACGTTGGCTTCGCCATTGCTCGCGGTAACGGTGAAGGTATGACCGGCGCCATCACTGAGCACCGAACCGACCGGTGCACCGCTGATCTTCACGCTCAGGGTTTCCGAGCCGTCGGTGTCGGTCAGCGCGGTGCTGATTGCCGACAGTTTCACCGTGGTGCCTTCGGCGCCGGTGTTGAGCTTGTAGCCGTCGTAATAACCTTCGCCGTTGGTGCCGTGCAGATCGGAGACGGTCACGCCCGAGTTGATCAGATCCTGCACACCGGTGTAGATCGGCACGCCGGCGTTGCTGAGGTCAATCGGCGTGCTGCCGTTGACCGACAGGTTGACATCGTAGCTGCCCGGGCCGCTCTGGTTGTGGTGGTAGATGTCGAGGGTGTAGTAACCGCTTGTAGTCGGGGTAAACGAACCATTGATCGCACCGCCCGCGCCCCAGGTACCCGACGCCACGTTCTTTCCACCGATGGTGATCAGCAGGCTGTCATCGGCCACGCCGCTGAAGCTGTAGGTCTTGCCGGCTTCCAGGTAGATCAGGCCAGAGGTCTTCGACGCCGTACCGGCGGCGACACTGCCGTCAGACTGCACGTTGGTGACGTTGCCGCTGGAGTTCGGTTTGCCGGCGGCGTCGATGACGTTTTTCAGGGTGGTCGAGTTCGCTCCGCTGCCGTCAGTGCCCAGGCCCGACAGACCGGTCCAGACTTCCTTGATCAGGCCAGTGGATTTAACGCTGTTATCGGCCACGGCCACGGTCGGCGCATCCGCCACTGGCGTGATGTCGATCTTCACTGTGCCGGTGCTGCCCAGCGCCTGGCCATCGGTAGGCTGGAACTTGATCTGCGCGTAGTCCGCCTGCTTGTTGCCCAGACCGGTGCCGCCGTAACCGTTGGTGCCCGACTCGTTGGCATCCGGCAGGAAACGCAGCTTGCCGGCGTCGATGTCGGCCTTGCTGAAGGTCTGGTTGTTGGCAACATCCTTCCAGGTCGAGCCGTCCAGATACTGCAGTTTGCCCTCGCCCGGCAGCTGCGTGATCTTGATACCGAGGCTGCTCGCCGGACTATCGACATCGCTGACGCCGAAGGTCGACCAGCCGAGTACCAGCGGCGTGTCTTCGGTGCCGGTGACATTGCTTGGCGCGGCGACCGGTGCATCGTTGACTGCCACCACGTTGACCGTGGTGGTCGCAGTGTTCGAGTAGTTGCCGCCATCGGTCACCGTCACGGTGATGATGCGCGGCACGGTGCTCGGGTTTTCGCTGCTGTTGGTGAAGCTGATGTTCTTGATGGCCTGCATGTAGTCGGCCAGGGTCGCGTTACCCGAGAGGGTCAGGGTCACTGTGCCGTTGGTGCTGTTGGCATTGATGGTGATGCCGTTGACGCTGTTGCCCAGATTCAGCGCATCGCCGTCCTGACGGTTGGTCAGCACCACGGTGGCACCGGTCAGCATCGTGCTGTCCGGGTCGGTGATGCTGAGGTCGGTGTCAGCGATCGACACGCCGGCGCCCGGGGTGTTCTCGGTGAACGTCACTTTGTAATCGGCACCGGTCGCTCCGCTGGAGTTGTTGGCGTCCAGATCGAGCACCGGTGGTGCATCGTTGTCGATGATCGAGGTGCTGACGCTGCCATTGGTGCTGCTGACCGCGAGGTTCTCGAAGTTGCCTCCGGTAGCCGAATCGATCTTGACCACGAAGTTCTCGGTGCCTTCGGTGATCTTGTCATCGAGGGTGGCGACGTTGAACTGCGCGCTGCTGGCGCCCGCCGGGATCTTCACGGTGTACACACCGGTGAAGTCCGAACCGTCGGCAGCAGTGCCGCTGTAGACGATTTTCAGGGTCACTTCGGTCTGCGCCGGGTGATTGAGGCTGACGGTGTAGCTGGCGGTCTGGCCTTCGGTCACCGAGCTGCTGCCAGTGATGCTGACGGTGGTGGTGTCGACGGTGTCGGTGACGCTGGTCACCGCTGGCGTGGTGCTCGGTACCAGTTTTTCGAAGTTGCCACCGGTGGCGCTGCTGATGGTCGCCTGCACGGTGCCGGCGTCTTTGTAGACGTCGTCAGCTGGCGCTGGAACGTTCACGGTGCCGGTGGTCTTGCCGGCGTCGATGGTGATCACGGCGCCGTTCGACAAGGTGACGGTCACAGGCGAGCCGGCGGCGTTGGTCAGTGTCGCGGTGTACGTAATCTGGCCACCTTCTGCCACCGAGTTACTGGCGCTGAGGGACAGGATGGTGGTGTCGACGGTGTCGGTCACGGTGGTGCTGACCGGAGTCTTGTCGGCGACGAGGTTTTCGAAGTTGCCGCCGCTGACGTTGGTGATCGAGTTGGTCAGCGGAGCGTTGCCGGTCAGCGCATCGTTCGGTGCGACGGCGGTTACGGTGCCGGTGGTCTGGCCGACGGCGATGGTGATGTTCTGGCCGTTGGCCAACGTCACGACAACTGGCGAACCGGTGACGGGGGCGCCGACGGTTGCGGTGTAGACGACGTTGCCGCCTTCTGCCGCTGTGGCGGTTGCGCTCAGTTTTACGGTGGTGGTGTCGATGGTGTCGGTGACGCTGGTCACTGCTGGCGTGGTGCTTGGCACCAGGTTTTCGAAGTTGCCACCGGTCGCGGTTTTGATCGTGGCTTGCACGGAACCGGCGTCTTTGTAGACGTCGTCGGACGGTGCAGGAACAGTTGCGGTGCCGGTGGTTTCGCCAGCCTTGATGGTGATCACGGCACCGTTCGACAAAGTCACGGTCACTGGCGAGCCAGCGGCGTTGGTCAGCGTAGCGGTGTAAACGATCGAGCCACC
>NZ_JBAWKM010000007.1:23212-226215 GCF_037095675.1 Pseudomonas sp. CCNWLW23
GTCGTCGGACGGTGCAGGAACAGTTGCGGTGCCGGTGGTTTCGCCAGCCTTGATGGTGATCACGGCACCGTTCGACAGGGTCACGATCACTGGCGAGCCAGCGGCGTTGGTCAAGGTCGCGGTGTAGGTGATCTGGCCACCTTCAGCCACCGAGTTGCTGGCGCTGAGCGACAGATTGGTGGTGTCGTTGACATCCGTAACAGTGGTCGAAACCGGTGTTTTATCCGCCACCAGATCTTCGAAGTTGCCACCGGTCACGCCAGTGATCGAGTTGGTGATCGGAGCATTACCAGCCAACGCATCGTTCGCAGCAACAGCAGTTGCAGTGCCAGTAGTCTGGCCGACGCCGATGGTGATGGTTTGACCGTTGGCCAGAGTCACGACCACAGGAGAACCGGTAACTGGCGCACCGACGGTTGCGGTGTAAGTCACGGTGCCGCCTTCAGCCACCGAAGTATCGGCGGTCAGTTTGACGGTCGAAGTGTCGATGGTATCGGTGACATTGGTCACCGCTGGAACCGCGCTTGGCACCAGGTTCTCGAAGTTGCCGCCGGTCGCACCCTCGATGGTCACTTCGACTTTGCCGGCATCTTTATAGACGTCATCTTTCGGTGCGTCGACGGTCACGGTGCCGGTGGTTTTGCCTGCGTCGATGGTGATGGTGGCGCCGTTCGACAGGGTCACGGTGACCGGTGTGCCGGCCGGGTTGGTCAGGGTTGCGGTGTAGGTGATCTGGCCGCCTTCGGCGACCGAATCGCTGGCGCTCAGGTTCAGGTTGGTGGTGTCGGTGGTGTCGGAAACCACGGTGTCTGCGGACTTGCCGTCGACCAGCAGTTTTTCGTAATTGCCACCGGTGGCGCCATCAATGGTCACGCTCAACGAGCTGCCGCCCGCCAGCGGGCTGTTCGGCGCGACGTAGTTGACGCTGCCGGTGGTTTCGCCGACCGCGATGGTGATGGTCTGGCCGTTGGACAGGCTGACGGTGACCGGCGAACCGGTCACTGGCGCGCCCACGGTGGCGGTGTAAACCACGGTTTCGCCTTCGGCGACGTTCGCAGTGGCGCTCAGCGACACGGTGGTGGTGTCGATGGTGTCGTTGACTGTGGTCACCGCCGGCGCTGTGCTGGTGACGAGGTTTTCGAAGTTGCCGCCGGTTGCGCTCTGGATGGTCGCTTCAACGCTGCCGGCGTCTTTATAGACGTCGTCTTTCGGTGCATCGACGGTCACGGTGCCGGTGGTTTTGCCGGCCTCGATGAGGATAGTCGCACCGTTCGACAGGGTCACGGTGACCGGTGTGCCAGCGGCGTTGCTCAAAGTCGCGGTGTAGGTGATCTGGCCGCCTTCGTTCACCGCGCCGGTCGCGCTGAGCGACAGGTTGGTGGTGTCGACGGTGTCGGTCACGGTGCTGCTGACCGGGGTCTGGTCGGCAACGAGGTTTTCGAAGTTACCGCCGCTGACGTTGGTGATCGAGTTGGTCAGCGGCGCGTGGCCGGCGAGTACGTCGTTCGGCGCGGTGGTGCTCACGCTGCCGCTGGTCTTGCCGACTTCGATAGTGATGTTCTGACCATTGGCCAAGGTGACGACCACAGGCGAACCGGTGACCGGCGCGCCGACGGTGGCGGTGTAGGTGACGGTGCCACCTTCGGCCGCGGTTTCGGTGGCGGTCAGTTTGACCGTCGAGGTGTCGACGGTGTCGGTGACATCGGTAACCGCTGGCGTGGTGCTTGGCACCAGGTTTTCGAAGTTGCCGCCAGTGGCGTCCTTGATCGTGACTTCAACTTTTCCGGCGTCTTTATAGACGTCGTCGGCAGGTGCCGGAACGGTGACGGTGCCGGTGGATTTGCCAGCCTCGATGGTGATCACCGCGCCGTTGCTCAGATTCACGGTCACCGGGGTACCGGCCGGGTTGCTCAGGGTTGCGGTGTAGACAATCGAACCGCCCTCGGCCACAGAGCCGGTCGCGGACAGCGACAGGTTGGTGGTATCGGCGACGTCAGTCACCGAGGTCACCGCCGGGGTTTGGTCGGCGACGAGATTTTCGTAATTGCCACCACTGGCGCCGTCGATTTTCACGCTCAGGGTGTTGCCGCCGGCCTGTGCATCGTTCGGCGCGGTGAAGTTGACGCTGGCGCTGCTGGCGCCGACCGGAATGGTGATGGTCTGGCCGTTGGACAAAGTCACCAGCACTGGCGAACCAGTGACCGGGGCGGTCACGGACGCGGTGTAGACAACCACGTCGCCTTCTATCGCGCTGGCGCTGGCGGTCAGCGCAACAGTGCTGTTGTCGATGGTGTCGGTGACATCAGTTACCGCAGGAGTCTTGTCGATCACCAGGTTTTCAAAGTTGCCGCCGCTGGTCTTGGTGATGCTCGCATCGACCTTGCCGGCGTCCTTGTACACGTCATCGGCGGGGGCGGCGATGGTTGCGCTGCCGGTGCTCGCGCCCTTGGCAATGTTGATCACCGCGCCGTTGCTCAGGGTCACGCTCATGGCGGTGCCGGCCGGATTGCTCAGGGTCGCGGTGTAGACGATCGAGCCGCCCTCGGCAACGCTGCCAGTGGCGCTCAGGCTGATGTTGGTGGTGTCGACGGCGTCGGTGACTTTAGTCACCACAGCCGAACGATCGGCCTCGACGCGCTCGAAATCGCCGCCGCTGTGGCTGGCGATCGCCGTCCGCACGTTGCTGCCATCGATGTACGGCGTATTGGCGGGCGCCGGGAAATTCACCGAACCGCTGGTAGCACCGGCAGCGATGTTGATCACCGCGCCGTTGGCCAGGGTCACGGTCATTGCAGTACCGGCCGGGTTGCTCAGGGTCGCGGTGTAGGTGATCTGGCCACCTTCGCTGACGGTATCGCTGGCGGTCAGGGTCAGTGCGGTTGTGTCGACGGTGTCGTTGACCGTGGTGCTGACCGGAGTCTTGCTGACGTCGAGTTTCTCGAAGTTGCCGCCGCTGGCGTCGGTCATGGTTACGGTGAGCTTGCTGACGTCCTTGTAGACGTCATCGCTCGGTGCGGCGATCGTCACCGAACCGCTGGTCTTGCCGGCTTCGATGGTGATGGTCTGGCCGTTGCTCAGGTTGACGGTTACCGGCGTTTGCGCGGCGTTGGTCAGCGTTGCGGTGTAAGTGATCGAAGAGCCTTCGAGCACATAGCTTTCTGCGCTGAGGGTCAGGTGCGTAGTGTTGACCGTGTCGGCAACGTTGGTCACCGCAGGCGTAGTGCTCGGCACCAGATTTTCGAAGTTGCCGCCGGTGGCGTCCTTGATGGTGACTTCGACTTTGCCGGCGTCTTTGTAGACGTCATCGGCAGGTGCCGGAACGGTCACGGTGCCGGTGGTCTTGCCGGCTTCAATGGTGATGACCGAGCCGTTGCTCAGGTTGACGGTGACCGGCGTACCGGCCGGGTTGCTCAGCGTCGCGGTGTAGGTGATCTGCCCGCCTTCGTTGACGTTGCCGGTGGCAGTCAGCGCGACGCTGGTGGTGTCGACGGTGTCGGTCACGGTGGTGCTGACCGGGGTCTTGTCGGCGACCAGATTTTCGAAGTTGCCGCCGCTGACGTTGGTGATCGAGTTGGTCAGCGGTGCGTGACCGATCTGCACGTCATTCGATACCGGGGCGGTGACGCTGCCGGTGGTCTGGCCCACGGCGATGGTGATGCTCTGGCCGTTGGCCAGGGTCACGACAACAGGCGTGCCGGTGACGGGCGCGCCGACAGTGGCGGTGTAGGTGACGGTTCCGCCTTCCGCGACCGAGGTGTCGGCGGTCAATTTGACCGTCGAGGTGTCGATGGTGTCGGTGACTTGAGTGACCGCTGGCGTGGTGCTCGAGACGAGATTCTCGAAGTTGCCGCCGGTGGCGCTGGTGATGGTGGCCTGCACGGAGCCTGAGTCTTTGTAGACGTCGTCGGACGGAGCCGGGAAGGTCACATTACCGCTGGTTTCGCCTGCCTGGATGGTGATGACGGCGCCATTCGACAAGGTCACCGTCACTGGCGAGCCAGCAGCATTGGTCAAGGTCGCGGTGTAAGTGATCTGGCCGCCTTCAGCCACGGAAGCGGTCGCGCTCAGCGACAGATTGGTGGTGTCGGCCACGTCGGTGACGGTGGTCGAAACTGGAGTATTGTCCGCCACCAGGTTTTCGTAGTTGCCACCGGTTACGCCAGTGATCGAGTTGGTCAGCGGAGCGTTGCCGGTCAAGGCATCGTTCGGTGCAATGTAGGTGATGGAGCCAGTGGTCTGGCCGACGGCGATGGTGATGTTCTGGCCGTTGGCCAACGTCACGACCACAGGCGAACCGGTGACTGGCGCGCCGACGGTGGCGGTGTAAGTCACGGTGCCGCCTTCGGCAACCGAGGTGTCTGCGCTCAGCTTCACCGTCGAGGTATCGACGGTGTCAGTGATTTCGGTCACTGCTGGCGTAGTGTTCGGCACCAGATTTTCGAAGTTGCCGCCGGTGGCGTCCTTGATGCTGACTTCGACCTGGCCGGCGTCTTTGTAGGCGTCATCGGCCGGCGCTGGAACGGTAACGGTGCCGGTGGTTTTGCCGGCATCAATGGTGATCACCGAACCGTTGCTCAGGGTCACGGTTACCGGGGTGCCGGCCGGATTCGTCAGCGTGGCGGTGTAGGTGATCTGGCCACCCTCGGCCACAGAACCGGTGGCGCTGAGGCTCAGGCCAGTGTCATCGACCGAGTCGGTAATCGTGGTAACGGCTGGCGTGGTGCTTGGCACCAGGTTTTCGAAGTTGCCACCGGTAGCGCCAGTGATGGTGGTGCTGACGGTGCTGCCATTGTTGTAAACGTCATTGGCCGCAGTCGGCACGTTGACGGTGCCGACGGTCTCGCCGGCAGCAATGGTGATGGTCGAACCGTTCGACAGGGTGACGGTAACCGGGGTTTGTGCCGGATTGGTCAGGGTCGCGGTGTAAGTGATCTGACCGCCTTCAACGATGTTATTGGTCGCAGTCAGCGTCAGGCCGGTGTTGTCGACCGAATCGGTAATCGTGGTGACCGCAGGCGTGTTGCTTGGCACCAGGTTTTCGAAATTGCCACCGGTTGCGCCAGTGATCGTGGTGCTGACGGTGCTGCCATTGTTGTACACGTCATTGGCCGCAGTCGGCACGTTGACGGTGCCGACGGTCTCGCCGGCTGCAATGGTGATGGTTGAGCCGTTCGACAGAGTGACGGTAACTGGCGTCTGCGCTGGATTAGTCAGCGTTGCGGTGTAAGTGATCTGACCGCCTTCAACGATGTTGTTGGTCGCGGTCAACGTCAGACCGGTGTTATCAACCGAATCAGTGATCGTGGTAACGGCTGGCGTGGTGTTTGGCACCAGGTTTTCGAAGTTGCCGCCGGTAGCCCCGGTGATCGTCGTGCTGACGGTGCTGCCATTGTTGTAAACGTCATTGGCCGCAGTCGGCACGTTCACGGTGCCGACGGTTTCGCCAGCCGCGATGGTGATGGTCGAGCCGTTCGACAGGGTGACGGTAACCGGCGTCTGCGCTGGATTAGTCAGCGTGGCGGTGTAAGTGATCTGACCGCCTTCAACGATGTTGTTGGTCGCAGTCAGGGTCAGGCCAGTGTCATCGACCGAGTCGGTGATGGTGGTCACCGCTGGCGTGTTGCTTGGCACCAGGTTTTCGAAATTGCCGCCAGTTGCGCCAGTGATCGTGGTGCTGACGGTGCTGCCATTGTTGTACACGTCGTTGACCGCAGTCGGCACGTTGACGGTACCAACGGTTTCGCCAGCCGCAATGGTGATGGTCGAGCCGTTCGACAGAGTGACGGTTACCGGCGTCTGCGCCGGATTGGTCAGGGTCGCGGTATAGGTGATCTGACCGCCTTCAACGATGTTGTTGGTCGCGGTCAGAGTCAAACCGGTGTCATCGACCGAATCGGTGATCGCGGTGACTGCTGGCGTCGGGTTCGGCACCAGATTTTCGAAATTGCCACCGGTGGCGCCAGTGATCGTGGTGCTGACGGTGCTGCCATTGTTGTAGACGTCATTGGCCGCAGTCGGCACGTTGACGGTGCCGACGGTTTCGCCGGCTGCAATGGTGATGGTCGAACCGTTGGACAGAGTGACGGTTACCGGCGTCTGCGCCGGATTGGTCAGGGTCGCGGTATAGGTGATCTGGCCGCCTTCAACGATGTTGTTGGTCGCAGTCAGGGTCAGGCCAGTGTCATCGACCGAGTCGGTGATGGTGGTCACCGCTGGCGTGTTGCTTGGCACCAGATTTTCGAAGTTGCCGCCGGTAGCGCCGGTGATAGTGGTGCTGACGGTGCTGCCATTGTTGTACACGTCGTTGGCCGCCGTCGGCACGTTGACGGTGCCGACGGTTTCGCCGGCTGAAATGGCGATGGTCGAGCCGTTCGACAGGGTGACGGTAACCGGGGTTTGTGCCGGATTGGTCAGTGTCGCGGTGTAAGTGATCTGACCGCCTTCAACAATATTGTTGGTCGCGGTCAGGGTCAGGCCAGTGTTATCGACCGAGTCGGTGATCGTAGTTACTGCTGGCGTCGGATTCGGCACCAGGTTTTCAAAGTTGCCGCCGGTAGCCCCGGTGATCGTCGTCGTAACAGTGCTGCCGTTGTTGTAAACGTCATTGGTCGGGGTCGGCACGTTAACAGTGCCGGTAGTCTGGCCAGCGCCAATGGTAATGGTCGAGCCATTCGACAGCGTGACGGTGACCGGAGTTTGCGCCGGGTTAGTCAGCGTCGCGGTGTAGGTAATCTGGCCGCCTTCGGTCACGCTCGAACCAGCCGTCAGCGTGACGGTAGTGGTATCGACGGTGTCGGTGACCTGCGTGGTCGCCGGGATAGTCGGCGGGGTCACGGTGATGCCGTTGCCGCCGCTGGTGCCGGTGACGGTCACGTCGATCTGGGTCGGGTCGTTGTAGACCGTGTCGTTCGGTGCCAGCGGCACGTTGACGGTGCCGGTGGTGGCGCCGGCCGGGATGACGATCACTGCGCCATTGGACAGGGTGATGGTCAGGTCGGTCAGCGGCGCCTGAGTCAGGGTCGCGGTATACACCAGCACGCCGCCGGCTTCGGTGATGGTCGGCGTGGCGCTGAGGCTCAGGGTCGAGTCACGCAGCGCGTTGGTGGTGGTGTCGGTGGTCAGGCCACCGGTGGTGTCCTGCGCGATTTGCCCGGCAGAATTGATGCCCGCCGTGGGGAAGCCGATGGTCGGATCGACGCGGCCAGCGGTGGCGTCGAGCATGACGAAGCTGTGACCGCCACCGGCAGCACCACCGGTACCTGCGGCGGTCGGGCCGGCCGCGGTGGATTCGAGTGCGGTGGTCGGGTCGACACCGGCGGCGATGGCTTGCTGCAGTTCTTCTACAGAAGGCGCAGCCTGCGCGGTGGCTTCGGCCAGGTCAGTGCTGGAGTCAGGCGAGCTGGCGCTCCACTGGGTGTCACGGCCCAGATCGAGCATGCGGCCATCGGCCAGTTCCAGCGACACCGCGCCGGACAGGCCGGTATCGATCTGGTCGCCGACATACAGGCGATCGCCTTCAACGAGTACGCGACGCACGCCCTCTGGGGACACCACGAAAACCTGACCGACAATGCTTTTGACGACGGCAACAACACTGCTCATTGAAGACTCTCCGGGGTGTCACATTCAGTTGACTTCCATGGACCTGACGGGCGTCGGCGCCACTTCAGTCTGGACGTACTTTCTATAAATGGATAACTTATTGACGCTGTATTTCCGTCAATAATCTGGCTATAAATTATCGCGATTAACTTTATGCCAAACTATTGACCTTCTGGGAGCCATCCTAAACAATCGCCCCACTAATGTCACATTGATATTTCCGCGGCGACCTGTCCTCCAGCCTGTCATCCAGTTCCTGTTTTGAACTTTCCGACATACGGTCTTTCGGGTTGCCATCATCCGACGCAGCGCCACGTTTCTGCTGTGATTCAAGACAAGAAGTTCCGGGAAAATTCCAACCATGCGTTCGCTTTTGCTCCTTGCCGCTCCCTTCGCTCTCGCCGCCTCATTCGTACAAGCACAATCCTTACCAGAAGCCATGCAACAGGCGCTGGATGTCCATCCGGAGATTCAGGCGGGGGTCAACAGTCGATTGGCGGCGGATTATCAGTTAAAGGCTGCGAAAGGGGGATACCTGCCCAAGGTCGATCTGCTGGGCGGTTATGGCCGTGAAGGCACTGACAGTGTGACCACTCGAGCGAACGGTGGAAGCAATCACTGGGAGACGTTGAACCGCAGCGAGTCAAGTTTACGTCTCTCGCAAATGGTTTTTGACGGTTTCGCGACGTCCAACGAAGTTGCGCGTCAACAAGCCAACGTCAGCTCCCGTGCTTACTCGTTGCTGGGCACTTCCGAACGCACTGCGCTGACCGTCGCCCAGGTTTATCTGGACGTGCTGACCCGTCGCGAATTCGTCCGTCTGGCCGAGGAAAACCTCAAGAGCCACCAGCGCATCTACGATCAGATCCAGCTGCGCACCCAGCGCGGCGTCGGCAGCGGTGCCGACCTTGATCAGGCCGAGGCCCGTATGGCCCAGGCCCGCAACAATCTGATCACCGAACAGACCAACCTCGCCGACGCGGAAACCAACTTCCTCAGCGCCGTCGGCCAGATGCCCGACCAGCTCGAGCGCCCGGCACCGTTCATGGCGATGATGCCGGCCAACCTCAATGAAGCCCGCGCGCAGATGCTGGAAAACAGCCCGATTTTGCGTTCCGCCGAGTCGGATATTGCCGCTGCCGAGAAGCAGTTCGCCACCGCCAAATCGACCTTTTACCCGCGCTTCGACGCCGAACTGGGCCGTACCGCCGATAACGATATCGACGGCCAGAACGGCCACAACAATGAATGGCAGGCGATGCTGCGCATGCGCTTCAACCTGTATTCCGGTGGCAGCAACAAGGCCGATCTGGAATCCAAGTCGTACCTGGCCAACCAGGCGCTGGACATCCGCAACAACGCCCTGCGTCAGTTGAACGAAGAGCTCGGCCTGGCCTGGAACGCCCTGAACAACGCCAACGCTCAGGTGCCGATCGCTCAGCAATACGTCGATCGCAGCACTTCGGTGCGTACTGCCTACCAGCGTCAATTCAGCCTCGGCGAACGCACCCTGCTGGACTTGCTCGACAGCGAAAACGAGCTGTTCACCGCCTCGCGGCGTCTGGCGGAAATCAAGAACATTCAGTTATTTACTCAGTATCGAATCAAGGCGACCATGGGCCAATTGCTCAAAAGCCAGGGAGTGGTCGCGCCGTTGGCATCCGTTGTGCAGAACGACGTGAAGCCCAAGGTCCAGCTGCCTGGGATGAACTGAGTTATCCCTTTCAACTGTTAAAGAGTGTCGAGCGTGGAATCAGAAGTCAGTCGAGTTCAACTCAGCCATGATCCACGCGCGTTGCATGACGATCCGTTGCTGGATGGTCTGCTCGCCCTGTGCATGCTGCACCAGAAGCCTGCCAGCGCGGCGATGCTGACCACCGGCCTGCCGCTGCCCAAACAACGTTTGAGTGTCGAGTTGCTGCCGCGCGCAGCGGCTCGCGCCGGGCTGCAGGGGCGGGTGTTGCAGCGCAAGCTCGAAGAAATTCCGGCGATCGCCATGCCCGCGTTGTTGCTGCTCAAGGATGGCCGCAGTGCCGTCCTGCTCGGCTGGCAGGGCAACAACGAAGCACGAGTGCTGCTCAGCGAAAGCGACGGCGGCGAATCGGTGGTCAGCCGCGAACTGCTGAGCGACGATTACACCGGCAAAGTGTTCTTCGCCCAGCCGCAGCACAAATTCGACGTCAACCACGGCACGCTGATCCCGCGTGCACGCTCGTGGTTTCGCGACACCCTCAAGCGTTCGCGCTGGCTGTACGCCGATGCGATCGCCGCCAGTTTCCTGATCAACATCATCGCCATGGCCGCGCCGCTGTTCGTGATGAACGTCTACGACCGCGTGGTGCCAAACCAGGCCGAAGCAACCCTTTGGGTGCTGGCGCTGGGCATCACCGGCGCTTACATCTTCGACTTGATCCTCAAGAGCCTGCGCAGCCTGTGCCTGGATCTGGCCGGGAAGAAAACCGACCTGATCATCTCCGCCACGCTGTTCGAGCGCATTGTCGGCATGGCGATGAAATACCGTCCGGCGCGGGTCGGCAGCTTTGCCCAGAACATCCATGAGTTTCAGAGCCTGCGCGACTTTCTCGCCTCGCTGACCCTGACCAGCCTGATCGACCTGCCGTTCACCATCCTGATTTTCATCGTCATCGCCATTCTCGGCGGGCATCTGGTGTGGATTCCGGTGCTGGCGTTCCCGATTGCCCTGCTCATCGGCTATGCCTTGCAGAAGCCCTTGATCGCGACCATGGAGCGCACCATGGCGCTGGGCGCCGAGCGCCAGTCGAGCCTGATCGAAACCCTCGCCGGCCTGGATGCGGTCAAGGTCAACAACGCTGAAAGCGAGCGCCAGTATCAGTGGGAGCAGACCATCGGCACCCTCAGTCGCCTCGAGCTGCGAGTGAAAATGCTCTCCGGTCTGGCAATGAACATCACCTTGCTGATCCAGCAACTGGCCGGGGTGATCATGATCGTCTTCGGCGTGTACCAGATCATCGCCGGCAACCTGAGCATGGGCGGGCTGATTGCCTGCTACATGCTCAGTGGTCGTGCCCTCAGCCCGCTGGCGTCGCTGTCCGGCCTGCTCACGCGCTATCAACAGGCGCGGGTGACCATGACCTCGGTCGACCAGATGATGGAGCTGCCGCAGGAGCGCAATTTCGAAGAGCGTCCGCTAAGCCGCAAGGTTTTGCAGGGTGCGATCGAATGCCGTCAGCTCAGCTTCACCTACCCGGACCAGCAGAACCCGGCGCTGAAGAACATCAACCTGGTGATCCGTCCCGGCGAGAAGATCGGCATCATCGGCCGCAGCGGTTCGGGCAAGAGTTCGCTGGCGAAACTGCTGGTGGGCCTGTACCAACCGGACGACGGTGCCTTGCTGGTCGACGGCGTGGACATCCGCCAGATCGACGTCAGCGAACTGCGCTACAACATCGGTTACGTGCCGCAGGACATTCAGCTGCTGTCCGGCACCCTGCGTGACAACCTGGTGTCCGGCGCGCGTTACGTCGAAGACGAGCTGGTGCTGCAAGCCGCCGAACTGGCCGGCGTGCACGAATTCGCCCGTCTGCACCCGCAAGGCTACGAGCTGCAAGTCGGCGAGCGCGGGCAGAACCTCTCCGGCGGCCAGCGGCAGAACGTCGCCCTGGCCCGGGCGCTGTTGCTCAATCCACCGATTCTGCTGATGGATGAGCCAACCAGTGCGATGGACAACACCGGCGAAGAACGCCTCAAGCAACGCCTCGCAGCAGTGATTGAAAACAAGACCGTGGTGCTGGTCACGCACCGGGCATCGCTGTTGTCGCTGGTCGATCGCCTGCTGGTGATCGATCGCGGGCAGATTCTCGCCGACGGCCCGAAAGCCGCCGTGATGGAAGCGTTGAAGAAGGGGCAGATCAGTGTTGCTTAAGTCCGGTGTCAAGGAGTCGATCCGTCGCTACTTCAAGGGCTCTGCCTCGCTGCAGGGCCAGCCGCTGCCAGAGGTCAACAAGGCGCTGATAGAAGACGCCCCGCGCGTCGTGCGCCTGACCATCTGGGCGATCATCGGCTTCTTCGTGTTCCTCATGCTCTGGGCCAACTTCGCCGTGATCGACGAAGTAACCAAGGGCGACGGCAAGGCGATTCCGTCTTCCAAGATCCAGAAAATCCAGAACCTGGAGGGCGGTATCGTCTCCGAGCTGTTCGTCAAGGAAGGCCAGATCGTCGAGGCCGGCGCGCCGCTGATTCGTCTCGATGACACGCGTTTTGCCTCCAACGTCGGCGAAACCGAGGCTGATCGCCTCTCGATGCTGCTGCGGGTCGAGCGCCTGAGCGCGGAAGTCGATGATCGTCCGCTGAATTTCCCCGAGGACGTGCTCAAAGCCGTGCCGGGCCAGGCAAAAAGCGAAGAGTCGCTGTACATCAGCCGCCGTCAGCAGTTGCACGATGAAATCGGCGGCTTGCAGGAGCAGTTGATCCAGCGTCAGCAAGAGCTGCGTGAGTTCAGCTCCAAGCAGGCGCAGTACCGTCAGCAACTCGGCTTGCAGCGTCAGGAAATCAACATGTCCGAGCCGCTGGTGGCGCAGGGCGCGGTCTCGCCGGTGGAAGTGTTGCGCCTCAAGCGTGCCGAAGTGGAAACCCGTGGCCAGCTCGATGCGACCACGCTGGCCATTCCGCGCGCGGAATCGGCGATCAAGGAAGTGCAGCGCAAGATCGACGAAACCCGCGGAAAATTCCGCAGCGAAGCGCTGACCCAGCTCAACGAAGCGCGCACCGATCTGAACAAGGCCCAGGCCACCGGCAAGGCGCTGGAAGACCGCGTCAGCCGTACGCTGGTTACCTCACCCGTGCGGGGCATCGTCAACAAATTGCTGGTCAACACCATCGGCGGCGTGATCCAGCCGGGCAGCGACATGGTCGAAATCGTGCCGCTGGACGACACCCTACTGGTCGAAGCCAAGATCCGCCCGCAGGACATCGCGTTCCTGCATCCGGGTCAGGAAGCGATCGTCAAATTCACCGCCTATGACTACACCATTTACGGCGGACTGAAGGCACAGCTGGAGCAGATCGGTGCGGATACCATCACCGACGAAGACAAGAAAACCACCTACTACGTGATCAAAGTGCGCACTGAGCGCAGTCATTTGGGCACGGATGAAAAGCCACTGCTGATCATTCCGGGGATGGTCGCTTCGGTGGATATCATCACTGGCAAGAAGTCGGTGTTGAGCTATTTGCTCAAGCCGATCATCCGCGCGCGGGCTGAGGCGTTGCACGAGCGCTAGATTTTCGGCGCTGGTGACGACCTATTCGCGAGCAGGCTCGCTCCCACAGGAGATTGCATTCCAACTGTGGGAGCGAGCCTGCTCGCGAAGGCGTCCTCCGAAGCGCTACATATTCGTCGGTAAGTGACGCAAATGGTCACCCACCCCCTCACCATTCGCCATATCGTTATTCATTAACGGTATTTAGTTTCCAATTCTTATAGCTATAAAGTCATCTCCCTGCGTACCTGCCGACCAATCGGCGCGCCGCACGACCTGAACCGACACGCAATCCAGCGTGAGTGTCTGATCGACGAGCGCGTCCATGAACGCGCCGTGCGTGGGAGATGATTGATGTCCGCCGCTACTGCCACCGAAAGCGCCGCAACTGCCGCGCCACAAGTTTTTGAAATTCGCCCCTTCAGCGGTGCCGTCGGCGCCGAGATCGTTGGCCTCGACCTGCGCCGGCCGGTCAATGATCAGGACTTCGCGCGCATTCATCGCGCGCACTTGGATTACCACGTCTTGGTCTTTCGCGATCAGCAGATCACCCCGCAACAGCAAATCGATTTCAGCCGCCGCTTCGGCGTGTTGCAGATCCACGTGCTCAAGCAATTCCTCTTGGCCAATCACCCGGAAATCCTCATCGTTTCCAACATCATCGAGAACGGCCAGAACATCGGTCTCGGAGACGCCGGCAAGTTCTGGCATTCCGATCTCTCCTATAAAGAGCTGCCGAGTCTCGGCTCGATGCTGCACGCCCAAGAGCTGCCCGCCGAGGGCGGCGACACGCTGTTCGCCGACATGCACAAAGCCTGGGACGACTTGCCCGCTGCGTTGCGCACTGCGGTCGAAGGACGTTGCGCTGCGCATTCCTATACCGCGCGCTACAGCGAAACCAAGTTCGAGGGTAACTGGCGCCCGACCCTGACCCCTGAACAGTTGGCTCAGGTCGCCGAAGTGGTGCATCCGGTGGTGCGCACCCATCCGGAAAACGGCCGCAAAGCCTTGTTCGTCAGCGAAGGCTTCACCACGCGCATCGTCGGTCTGCCGGAAGACGAAAGTCGTCAGTTGCTCGGCGAACTCTTCGCCCACAGCGTGCTGCCGCAAAACATCTACCGCCATCAGTGGGAACCGCATGACCTGGTGTTCTGGGACAACCGCTCGCTGATCCACCTTGCCGCCGGCTGCCCTGCGCATCTGCGCCGCAAGCTGTATCGCACGACCATTCAGGGCGACGCGCCTTTCTGATTTGCCGGAGATAGATCATGAACGCCCCTTTGCCAGGCCACGCGGCCAGCAACCCGATCGCCCGCAGCGAAGCGTTGCTGGCCGTCGATCACGTCAGCCTCGAATACCGCACGCCGCAACGGGTGGTGCGCGCTACCCATCAAGTCAGTTTCGCCGTCGACCCGGCTGATCGTTTCGTCCTGCTCGGCCCGTCCGGTTGCGGGAAATCGACCCTGCTCAAGGCGGTCGCCGGGTTCATCCAGCCTTGCGAAGGCGAGATCCGCTTGCAAGGCCAGCGCGTCGATGCGCCGGGGCCGGACCGCATTGTCGTGTTTCAGGAATTCGACCAGTTGCCGCCGTGGAAAACCGTTAAGCAAAACGTGATGTTCCCGCTGCTGGCCTCGCGCACCTTGAGCAAGAAAGACGCCGAAGAGCGTGCGCTGCACTACCTGGAAAAGGTCGGTCTGGCAGCGTTTGCCGACGCCTATCCACACACCTTGTCCGGCGGCATGAAGGCGCGGGTGGCGATCGCCCGGGCGTTGGCCATGCAACCAAAAATTCTTTTGATGGACGAACCCTTCGCTGCACTCGATGCGTTGACCCGCCGCAAGATGCAGGAGGAGTTGCTGCTGCTCTGGGAAGAGGTGCGCTTCACCCTGCTGTTCGTCACCCATTCGATCGAAGAAGCCTTGGTGGTCGGCAATCGCATCCTCTTGCTGTCGCCGCATCCGGGGCGGGTGCGCGCCGAAGTGCACAGCCATCAATACGACCTGCACAGCCTCGGCGGCGTGGCGTTTCAGGAGTCGGCGCGGCGCATTCATCGTCTGCTGTTCGATGAGGGCCAAGCGCCGGAGACCGAACGTGATCACGACTTCAACGATATTCGCATCGCTTATTGAGCGGTCAGGAGGACTACCCGATGAGCCATTCATCATCCGTGCGTGAAGAATTCGAAACCGTGCTCGAGCCGCTGACCGCAGTGCCGGTCGAGCGCGAATTGCCGCTTGGCACGCGCCTGTGGCAACAGGGCTGGTTGCGCAAAAGCCTGATCCTGATCGTGCTGGCGATCATCTGGGAAGTGGTCGCGCGGATTCAGAACAACGACCTGATGCTGCCGAGTTTTTTGCAAACCGCGCAGGCCCTGTTCGACGGTCTGCTCAGTGGCGAGTTGCTGGCCAAGGTGTGGATATCCCTGGTGGTGCTGATCAAGGGTTACCTGATCGGCATTGTCCTCGCGTTCGCTCTGACGACATTGGCGGTTTCGACCCAGTTGGGACGTGATCTGCTCAGTACGATGACTTCGATGTTCAACCCGTTGCCGGCGATCGCCCTGTTGCCGCTGGCGCTGCTCTGGTTCGGATTGGGGCAGAACAGTCTGATTTTCGTGCTGGTGCATTCGGTGCTGTGGGCGCTGGCGCTGAACACCTATGCCGGATTTCTCGGCGTCTCCGAAACGCTGCGTATGGCCGGGCGCAATTATGGTCTCAAGGGGTTGCGCCTTGTGTTGTTCATACTGATCCCGGCGGCACTGCCGTCGATTCTCGCCGGTTTGAAGATTGGCTGGGCGTTTGCCTGGCGCACCTTGATCGCAGCCGAATTGGTGTTTGGCGCAACCAGTGGCAAGGGCGGGCTGGGCTGGTACATCTTCCAGAATCGCAATGAGCTGTACACCGACAAGGTGTTTGCCGGGTTGGCGGTGGTGATCCTGATTGGTCTGCTGGTGGAGAATCTGGTGTTTGCCACCCTTGAGCGGGTGACGGTGAAGCGCTGGGGTATGCAGCGCTGACCTGAAAAGATCGCAGCCTTCGGCAGCTCCTACATGGGAAAACCATCCTCTGTAGGAGCTGCCGCAGGCTGCGATCTTTTGATCTGCTAGCATTGCGCCCGGATCAATCCAGATCAGCCAAGAGTGCTCAGCATGCAACTCCCGGACATGAACCTTCTGGTCGCCCTCGATGCCTTGCTCGACGAGGGCAGTGTGGTCGGCGCGGCGCGGCGGATGAACCTCAGCCCGGCGGCCATGAGCCGCACGCTGACGCGGATTCGCGAAGCCATCGGCGATCCGATCCTGGTGCGCGCCGGGCGTGGTCTGGTGCCGACCCCCAAAGCCCTCGAACTGCGCGAACAGGTGCGCGACGTGGTCGAGCAGGCGGCGCTGCTGTTTCGCTCCGCCGATAGCGTCGAACTGGGCACCTTGCGTCGACGTTTCAGCATCCGCGCCAATGATTTCTTTGTCGGCGTTTACGGCGGCAAGCTGTTCGATACCCTCGACCAACTCGCCCCGCATTGCGAATTACGCTTCGTCCCGGAAGGCGATGGCGACGATGAGGCGCTGCGCGAAGGACGCATCGATCTGAGCGTCAGCAACACCCGTCCGCTTACGCCGGAGGTTAAGGTACAGAACCTGTTCTCCACGCATTTCGTCGGCCTGGTGCGCGAGAACCATCCGCTGCTCGACGGCGAAATCACCGCTGAGCGCTACGCCGGTTTTTCCCACATCAGCATGTCGCGGCGTGGCATCGCTCGCGGCCCGATCGACACGGCGTTGAATGCTTTGGGGCTGGAGCGCCGGGTGGCGGTGATCGCGCCGAGCTTCCACGCGGCGATGTTTGCCTTGCCCGACTCCGACCTGATCCTGCCGGTGCCCAAAGAAGCACTGCTCAGCGTACGGCGGTTGGGCCTGAAACTGCGTTCATTCGATCTGCCGATTCCGCTGCCTATGCTGATGCTGACCCAGGCCTGGCACCCGCACTTCGACAAGGACCCGGCCCACCGCTGGCTGCGTGAAACCCTCAAGACCTGCTGCGATGAAACGTGGCTGGCGGCACAGCCGTAAATCATCAGGCACCATCGAATCCCTGTGGGAGCGAGCCTGCTCGCGAAAGCGGTGGATCAGTCACCTCAATGGCGACTGGTCCACCGCTTTCGCGAGCAAGCTCGCTCCCACATAGGCATTCACCGTTGTGTCTGATGCACTTATAACCTGCCAATAAGTCAATTTTCGTCAGCAGTAAGCCCCACTAAAATGCTCCGGTATTTTCACCCCCGGAGCTTTTCATTCATGACATCCCTGACGGTCTCGGCGCCTCTCGCCGCGACCAGCCCGGCGACGGCGGCTGCGCCTGCGGTGTTCGGGGCGCGGATCATCATTGGTCTGGTCGGCGTGCTGTTGGCCGTGCTGGTCTCTGGCCTCAACGAGATGGTCACCAAAGTTGCACTCGCCGATATTCGCGGCGCGCTGCACATCGGCTACGACGAAGGCACCTGGCTGGTCGCCAGCTACACGGCCACGTCGGTCGCGGCCATGGCCTTCGCGCCGTGGTGCTCGGTGACCTTCTCGCTGCGCCGCTTCACGCTGTGCGCCATCGGTCTGTTTACCCTGCTCGGGGTGCTGTGCCCGTTCGCCCCGAACTACGAAAGTCTGCTGCTGATTCGCATCCTCCAAGGCCTCGCCGGCGGTGCATTGCCGCCGATGCTGATGACCGTCGCACTGCGCTTTCTCCCAGCGAACATCAAACTGTACGGACTGGCCGGCTACGCACTGACCGCGACTTTCGGCCCGGGACTCGGCACGCCGCTGGCCGGTCTGTGGACCGAATACGTCGGCTGGCAGTGGACCTTCTGGCAGATCATCGTGCCGTGCCTGATCGCCATGGCCGCAGTGGCTTACGGATTGCCCCAGGATCCGCTGCGACTGGAACGTCTCAAGACGTTCAACTGGAAAGGCCTGCTGCTGGGCTTTCCGGCGATCTGCATGCTGGTGATCGGTTTGTTGCAGGGCAATCGACTGGACTGGTTCGAGTCGAATCTGATCTGTGGATTACTCGGTGCCGGTTCGCTGCTGCTAGTGGCTTTTATGATCAATGAATGGTCGCAGCCGATTCCGTTTTTCAAATTGCAGATGCTCGGCATCCGCAACCTGCTGTTTGCGTTGATCACCCTCGCCGGGGTGCTGATCGTGCTGCTGGCGGTGGTGCTGATTCCGTCGAGTTATCTGGCCCAGGTGCAGGGTTATCGTCCGGCGCAAACCGCGCCGATCATGCTCATTGCCGCGCTGCCGCAGTTGATCGCGCTGCCATTGGTGGCGGCGCTATGCAACTTGCGCTGGGTCGATTGCCGCTGGGTGCTCGGCATTGGTCTGAGCATGCTCGCGCTGTCCTGCCTCGGCGGTTCGCACCTGACTTCGGTATGGATTCGCGATGATTTCTACGTCCTGCAATGGCTGCAGATTTTCGGCCAGCCGATGGCGGTGTTGCCGCTGCTGATGTTGTCGACCGGCAGCATCACGCCGATAGAAGGGCCGTTCGCGTCGGCGTGGTTCAACACAGTCAAAGGCCTTGCCGCCGTGGTCGCCACCGGCGTCATCGAAGCGCTGACCACCGCACGCCTGCATTTTCATTCGACCATGTTGGTCGACAGCCTCGGCAATTCGCCGCTGGCCGATCACGGCGATCCGGGCCTCGCTCACCGCGTGCACGAGCAGGCGGTGGTGCTGACTTCGTCCGATTTGTACCTGTGCATGGCCGGCGTCGCTGTGGCGTTGATCCTGCTGATTTTCTGGCTGCCGACGCGGATTTATCCGCCGCGCGCGCCGACCTGATCGCTGTACTGAAACTGAAGGTTTTTTATGACTCAATCCAAGCAAAAACTCGCGGTGGCCGTGGCTACCGCGCTGGCGGTGGGCGTGCTGGTATATCTGGCAATGCCCGGGCTGTTCGGCCAACGCACCGAGCAAACCACCAACGACGCCTTCGTCTCCGCCGACTACACGCTGGTGGTGCCGCGCGTGGCCGGGTTCATCAAGCAGGTGCTGGTCGAAGACAACCAGCAGGTCAAGGCCGGGCAGTTGCTGGCGCTGATCGATGACCGTGATCTGCGCGCAGCGGCGGAAGCGGCGGATGCGCAAACCCTGGTCGCGCGGGCGCAGTTGCAGAACGCCAACGCGACCCTGGAGCGGCAGGCGTCGCTGATTGCTCAGGCGCAGGCCACCGTGGTCTCGGCCAAAGCGGAAATGGCCTTCGCACAACAGGAACTGAACCGCTACAACCACCTCGCCGGTGTCGGTGCCGGTACCGTGCAGAACGCGCAGCAGGCGCGCACGCGCATCGATCAGGCCTCGGCTCGCCTCGACACCGCGACCGCGAAGCTGGCGGCCGAACGCAAGCAGGTCGAGATTCTCACCGCCCAGCGCAACGCCGCCGAAGGCAATCTGAAACACGCGCAGGCGGCGCTGGAGATTGCCAGTTTCAACCTCTCTTACACGCGTATTACTGCGCCGCAGGACGGCATGATCGGCGAGCGCGCGGTGCGTGTCGGCGCCTACGTCACCCCGGGCAGCAAGCTGTTGGCGGTGGTGCCGTTGCAGCAGGCCTATGTGGTGGCCAATTTTCAGGAAACCCAGTTGACCGAGGTGCAGCCGGGGCAGGATGTGCAAGTGCGGGTCGACAGCTTGGGCGGTGAAGCCCTGACCGGCCGCGTCGAGAGTATTGCGCCGGCAACTGGCGTGACCTTTGCGGCGGTGAAACCGGATAACGCCACCGGTAATTTCACCAAGGTTGTGCAGCGGATTCCGGTGAAGATCGTGCTGGAACCGGGCCAGCCACTGGCTGAGCGGTTGCGGGTGGGGATGTCGGTCGAGGCGAGCATTGATACCGCCAGCTCAAAGGCGTCCGGGCGCGAGGTGACGCAGCGATGATCGGTGTTGAATCGGCTGCCGCCTTCGCGAGCAGGCTCGCTCCCACATTTTTTAATGCGTTCCCCCTGTGGGAGCGAGCCTGCTCGCGAAAAAGCCAGTGGCAGCAGCTAACCTTCAGTGCCTTGCTCACAATTAGTCTCACCGCCTGCACCGTCGGCCCCGACTTCCAGAAACCCGGAGCCACCCAACCTTCCGATTGGGCCAAACCCGCCAGGTCCGCCCCAAGCCAGGCCGTCAGCGAACCCCTGAACGAACGCTGGTGGGAAACCTTCCACGACCCGCAACTTTCCGCGCTCACCCAGCGCGCGCTGAACAGCAACCTCGACCTGCAACTGGCCAGCAGCCGCCTGCAACAAAGCCGCGCCGCGCGTCAGGTGATCACCGCCGAGCGCTATCCGCACAGCTCTGCCACCGGCAGCTACGGGCGCAAACGCAACAGTGGCAAAGGCTTGAACGATCCATCGGGAAATAACGGCGACGAGGCTTTCAATCTGTGGGATGCCGGTTTCTCCGCCTCATGGGAACTGGACTTCTGGGGTCGCGTGCGCCGTGAAACCGAAGCCGCTGATGCCAATCTCGAAGTGGCAGAAAACGACCGTCGTGACGTACTGCTGACGGTGCTTGCCGACACCGCGCAAAACTACATTCAGCTGCGCGGGGTGCAGAACGCCCGCGCCGTCACCGAGCAGAACCTCGACGTCGCTCGCCACAGCCTGAAACTCTCGCAGTTGCGGCTGGCCGATGGCGTGGCCACCGACCTGGACGTCGCCGAAGCCGCCGCGCAAGTCGCCGCCATCGAGGCACGGCTGCCGGCGCTCGAGCAGCGTCAGGCGCAACTGATCAACGCGATCAGTCTGCTGATGGGCGAACCGCCGCAGGCCCTCGCTCAAGCGTTATCCACAGACGCGGCAGTGCCGCAGTCGCCACTGCAAGTCGCCATCGGCCTGCCGTCGCAATTGGCCGAACGCCGTCCGGATATCCGCCAGGCCGAAGCGCGTCTGCACGCCGCCACCGCCAACATCGGTGTGGCCAAGGGTGATTTCTATCCGCGCATCACCCTGTCCGGCAACTTCGGTTCCCAGGCCATGCAACTGAGCGATTTCGGTTCTTGGGGCTCGCGCGCCTTTGCCATCGGCCCGCAATTCAGCCTGCCGTTGTTCGACGGCGGTCGCTTGCGCGGCATGCTGCAACTGCGTGAAGCCCAACAGCAGGAAGCGGCCATCGCCTACCAGCAAACCGTGCTGCGTGCTTGGCATGAAATCGATGATCAACTGACCGCCTACAATGCCAGCCAGCGCCGTCGCGACAGCCTCGCCGAAGCCGTGCATCAGAACCAGATCGCCCTGCGCACCGCGCAACAGCAATACGTCGAAGGCGTGGTCGATTTCGTCAACGTCCTCACCGTGCAAAGCGCCTTGCTCGCCACGCAGGAACAATGGGTGGAAAGCTCGACCGGCGTTTCCCTGGCGATGGTCGGTTTGTACAAGGCGTTGGGCGGCGGATGGCAGTCGGTCTATCCGGCAGCGCAACTGGCCGCAGGCTCACTTGACGTCGCCAGACCCTGAACCCGCAGCGACAGCTATGATCAACTCCACTGCAGCGAACGGCGCAACGCCGGACCTGAATTGTAGAGGAGTTGCATCATGGAAAATCCGCAGCACAGCCTACCGGCCCTGTTCAAACAACTCGGCCTCGATGACGATCCGACCGGCATCGACAAATTCATCGCCAGCCATTCGCCGCTCAAGCCGGAATTGCATCTGGCTGACGCGTTTTTCTGGACGGCAGGTCAGGCGCAGTTTCTGCGCGAGGAGATTCTGGATGATGCGGATTGGGCGGAAGTGGTGGATCAGTTGAATGTGATGTTGCGCAAGGGACGGGCTGATTACTTCGGCTGAGGCCAAGTCCGTGCCGTATGCACCAGCGCCATGATCCAGACGGCATCTCTCTCCGTTTGATAGACAAGACGGTAACTGGGATGCGGAATCACCTCACGCGTACCGGCAATAATGCCGGCACGGCCAATCAACGGATTGTCGGAAAGGCGATGAACCGCTTCGCTGAAGCGCAGATCCATTTCGATGGCCGCTCTTGGGTTGGCGGCCTGCAAGTAGTCCCAAATGTCTGCACGATCCTGTGCGGCGGCTGGCGTCCATATGATTTTCATAGGTGATCTTCTGCCTGCCTGCGCTTTGCCGCGAACGCTGCTTCTACGTCTTCGTTGTTCAATCCGTCTCCGGCACGTACGGATTCCCGAGCGATTTCAACCTTGCGTTGCAGGAACGCTTCATATTCGCGGGCCTCTCGCTGGGTTTGAACATACTGACGCATCATGTCTCGCATGATTTGCGACGCCGGCCGGTGTGCCGCTTCGGCTTCCGCCATGAACTCCTCCCGCAGCTCCGGCTCCAGTTTCATTGTGAAAACGGCTTGTTTTGACATGTTGGGCTCCTGAATTTGGTGATGACAACGTATATACCTTGTCAGTATCGAAGGAGATAGCTTTGAGTCAGATAGGGCGACTAACGGAGAGATTTGTTTCAAAACTTGACTGAAATTCCTCTCCAATGCGATATTGATAGTTAGCAAGCTAACAGTGTCCGTTATCCCGTGTCCGATTCCCTCGACAGTCTCCAGATGAACATCAGCAGCGCCATGGTGGTGGCCGCCCGGCATTGGCGGAAGATCTGCCAGACCACGCTGGTCAACTATGGAATTTCCGAAGCCTGCGCCGTGCCCTTGTTGATGATCGGGCGTTTGGGCGAGGGCGTGCGTCAGGTGCAAGTCGCTCAGGCTGCGGGGATGGAGAGTCCTTCGCTGGTGCGCTTGCTCGATCAGCTGTGCCACGCCGGTTACGTCTGTCGCACCGAAGATGCTCTGGATCGCCGCGCCAAGTGCCTGAGCCTTACCGATACCGGCCGCGAGCTGGTGCAAGCGGTCGAAGCCGAGCTGGTGCGCTTGCGTCATGAGGTGCTGGAAGGCATCGAGCGCAGCGATCTGGAAGCTACGCTTCGGGTACTGAGGGCTTTTGAGGCGGCGAGTTCGCCTGTGGTGGTCAATTCTTGAACGGTTTTTTCACTGGCATGCCGCCGGCCCGTGACTGGTTTTACGGGGTCCGTACCTTTGCAGCGTCGATGATTGCGTTGTACATCGCCTTGCTCATGCAAATGCCGCGTCCGTATTGGGCGATGGCCACGGTGTATATCGTCTCCAGCCCGTTTCTCGGCCCGACCAGCTCCAAAGCGCTGTACCGCGCGGCCGGTACATTTCTCGGCGCAGCGGCGGCGGTGCTGTTCGTGCCGATGTTCGTGCAGAGCCCGTACGTGCTGGTGGTGGTGATCGCGTTGTGGACCGGCATTCTGCTGTTCATGTCCCTGCATCTGCGCACCGCCAACAGCTATGCGCTGATGCTGGCCGGTTACACCTTGCCGCTGATTGCCCTGCCGGTGGTCGATAATCCGCTGGCGGTGTGGGACGTGGCCGAGGCGCGTACCGAAGAGATTTTCCTTGGCATCGCCGTCGCTGCGGTGGTCGGTGCGATGTTCTGGCCGCGACGGCTGGCGCCGGTGTTCAACGATGCCGTGAGCAAGTGGTTCGCCGATGCGACGAGCTACAGCCTCAAGTTTCTCAGCCGCGATGTGCAGCCGGAAGAAGTCACCGCGCTGCGCATGGCCATGGTCGCCAATTTCAACAGCCTCGAGTTGATGATCGGCCAGTTGCCCCACGAAGGCGCGCGGCCACAAACCGTGCGTAACACCAAGGAGCTGCGCGGGCGGATGATTCACCTGTTGCCGGTGATCGATGCCCTCGAGGATTCGCTTTACGCCCTCGAACGCCGCACCCCGGAACTGGTGGAAAAATTCCAGCCGTTGCTGACCGCGACCCGGGAATGGCTGGGCTACGCGGACGCCAATCTCGAGCGCTGGCAAGCACTGAGAGATCAACTCGACGCGTTGCAACCGAGCGCCGAAGCGCTGGAGGAGCGCAAGCAGTTGCTGTTCTCCAACGCGATCTACCGCCTCGGTGAATTCATCGATCTGTGGCAGGACTGCCGCAGCCTGCAGGATGCGATTCTGTGCGAGCGCCAGGACAGCTGGCGCGCGGTCTACCGGCATTGGCGCCTGGGCCGGTTGACGCCGTTCATCGATCGCGGACTGATGCTCTACTCGGTGACCTCGACCATTCTGGCGATCATCGTTGCTTCGGTGCTGTGGATCCTGCTCGGCTGGCCGGACGGCGGCAGCGCGGTGATCCTGGCAGCGGTGGCGTGCAGCTTCTTTGCCTCGATGGACGACCCGGCGCCGCAGATTTACCGGTTCTTTTTCTGGACCGGGATGTCGGTGCTGTTCGCCAGTCTTTATCTGTTTCTGATTCTGCCCAACCTGCACGACTTCCCGATGCTGGTGCTGGCGTTTGCCGTGCCGTTCATTTGCGTCGGCACGCTGACCGTGCAGCCGCGATTTTACCTCGGCATGCTGCTGACGCTGGTCAATACCTCGTCGTTCATCAGTATTCAGGGCGCCTACGACGCTGACTTTTTTGCCTTTGCCAACTCCAACCTCGCCGGGCCGCTGGGGCTGTTGTTCGCTTTCATCTGGACGCTGGTGGCGCGACCGTTCGGTGCCGAACTGGCGGCCAAGCGTCTGACCCGATTCAGTTGGAAAGACATTGTCAGCATGACCGAGCCAGCCAGCCTCGCCGAGCATCGGCATTTGGGCGTGCAGCTGCTCGACCGGCTGATGCAGCACCTGCCGCGTCTGGCCCTGACCGGTCAGGACACCGGCATCGCCATGCGCGAAGTGCGTGTCGGTCTGAATATGCTCGATCTGCTTGCCTACACCCCGCGCGTCACCGGCGTGCCAAACGCCCTGCTGCGACAAGTGGTGGGCGAGGTCGGCGAGTATTTCCGCGCGTGCCTCAAAGCCGACGAACGCCTGCCGGCACCGAGCGGTCTGCTGATGACACTTGATCGTACCCGCCGTGCGCTGAACGGCCAGGGCGACGATGAAACCCGTCGACACCTGCTGCACGCCTTGAGCGGTCTGCGTCTGGCCTTGCTGCCCGGTGTCGAGTTCGTCTCCAGCGCCGAGCCCGAAGAACCGCTGCCCGATGGAGCGCCCCTATGATCGGTGATCTGGATATCAGCGGCATTTTCCTGCCGACCCTGCTGGTGCTGATGGGCATCACTTACGTGCTGTTTTTGTTGGTGCATGGCGTGCTGCAACGCCTGCACTTTTACCGTCTGGTCTGGCACCGGGCATTGTTCAACGTGGCGCTCTACGCCGTGCTGCTGTACGGCGTGGACTCACTCAGTCGATACCTGATGACATGAAAAAACCGTTTCTGACCATCGGTCGCGTGGTTCTGACCCTGCTGATCGTGACTTTTGCCGTTGTCCTCGTCTGGCGCATGGTGATGTATTACATGTTCGCGCCGTGGACCCGCGACGGCCACATTCGCGCCGACATCATCCAGATCGCCCCGGACGTGTCCGGGTTGATCCAGCAGGTCGAGGTAAAGGACAACCAGTTGATCAAGCGTGGCCAGGTGCTGTTCAGCATCGACCAGGATCGCTTCAAACTGGCCCTGCGCCAGGCCAAGGCCGCCGTTGCCGATCGCGAAGAAACCCTCGCCCAGGCCCAGCGTGAAGCCAAGCGTAACCGTGGCCTCGGCAATCTGGTGCCGGCCGAACAGCTGGAAGAAAGCCAGTCGCGCGTCGCCCGTGCACAGTCGGCATTGGCCGAAGCCTTGGTGGCGGTCGACAGTGCGCAGCTCAACCTCGATCGCTCGGTGATCCGCAGCCCGGTCGACGGTTACGTCAACGACCGCGCGCCGCGTCCGCAGGAATTCGTCACCGCCGGGCGCCCGGTGTTGTCGGTGGTCGACAGCAACTCCTTCCACATCGACGGCTATTTTGAAGAAACCAAACTCGACGGCATCCACGTCGGGCAATCGGTGGATATCCGCGTGATCGGTGACCGCGCGCGGTTGCGCGGACATGTCGAAAGTATCGTCGCCGGTATCGAAGACCGCGACCGCACCAGCGGCAGCAACCTGCTGCCCAACGTCAACCCGGCGTTCAGTTGGGTTCGCCTGGCGCAGCGGATTCCGGTGCGCATCGCTTTTGATGAGGTGCCGGCCGACTTCCGCATGATCGCCGGGCGTACCGCCACTGTGTCGATCATCGACGATCAGCATGAGGAGCCGCAGCCATGAGCAGGGCCTGGTTGATCGCCGGGTTGGGCGTGATGCTCTCGGCCTGTCAGATGATCGGCCCGCATTATCAGGTGCCCACTGACGCGGCGGTGCAGCGCAAGGATATTCAGGGTGAGCTGGCAGTCGCCGGCAAACCGGTTGTCTCGGCGCCGGTGCCGACCGACTGGTGGCGGCTGTATAAAGACCCGCGCCTTGATCAACTGGTGCAGCAGGCCATGGCTTCCAATACCGATTTGCGTGTAGCGGCGGCGAACCTGTCGCGGGCACGTGCTCAGGTGGATGAAGCCGAGGCCGCTGGTGGCTGGAGCGGCGGGGTGAAAATGGGCGCGCAACGTTTGCAGGAATCCGGTCAGGCGTTCCTGCTGCCGGAGAAAGTCCCGGTGGCCAACATTGCCGATATCGGCATCAGCGCTTCGTACCAGTTCGACCTGTGGGGCACCTTGCAGCGCGGCATCGAAGCGGCCAAAGCCAATGCCGATGCAACTCAGGCCGCCGCCGACACTGCGCGTATCACCTTGGTGGCGGACGTGGTTCGTGCTTACACCCAGGTCTGCGCAGCCAACGAAGAGCGGGAAATCGCCGAGCACTCTCTCGATCTGCAATCGCAGAGCACCACGCTGATCCAGCGCCTGCGCGATGCCGGGCGGGGCGACGAGACCCAGGTCACCCGCTCGCAGACCCAATTCAAATCCCTGCGCGCCGACTTGCCGCGCTATGAAGCCGCGCGTCAGGCGGGGCTGTTCCGTCTGTCGATGCTGCTGGCCAAACCGGTCGAACAGTTGCCGGCAGGTACCGCCAGTTGCGCCGAGTTGCCGAAGATCGCGCAACTGGTGCCGGTCGGTGACGGCGCTGCGCTGCTCAAGCGCCGCCCGGATATTCGTCAGGCCGAGCGGCGTCTCGCAGCGGCAACCGCCGGCATCGGCATCGCCACCGGTGAGCTGTACCCGGACATCAGCATCGGCGCGACCATCGGCACCGTCGGCATCATTGATGACCTTGGCGATCCGTCGACCAACCGCTGGGGCTTTGGCCCGTCGCTGAGCTGGAAAGTACCGACCAACGGCGCCCGTGCGCGCATTCGTGAAGCCGAGGCCAACACTCAAGGCGCGCTGGCGCATTTCGACGGCGTGGTGCTCAACGCCATCCGCGAGACCCAGACCGGTCTGGCCCAGTACAGCGCGCTGCTGCAACGCCGCGATGCGCTGGCCGAAGCCGAGCAGTCGGCGAAGCTCGCCGCCGAGCAGACGCACCGCTTCTTCCAGGCCGGCCGCGAGTCGTTCCTTGCCGACCTGCAAGCAACCCGCACCTATACCGATGTCACCGCGCAACTGGCCGCCGCCAACACCCAGGTCGCGATGAGCCAGATCGATTTGTTCCTCGCCCTGGGCGGTGGCTGGGAAAGCGGACGAACGAACACCTCGAGCGCCAGCAAACCCTGAGGTCGTTGCTATGCTTTGAAGTGTTGGAGGGGCGCCCCATGCCAAGCGCTCCTGCAATGCACATTGCTCGTGCTGGCCCAGGGGAAACCAATAATGAAAAACCCTTACGCTCTCGGCTTCTGGTGCGCTCTGGTCGCACTGGTGCTGCTCTCGGCCACGTATTTCTACGGGATCATGCTGGCCCACCAGATCGATACGGCGATGATCTTCCTCGACAGCGCCGTTGCGCTGATCGCGGTGATGGCGATCGTCGTCGTCGCGTGGACCTCGATTCAGCTGCAACGGGTCAAGAAGCGCCAGCTCGAACGGGGCAGGATGCTCGTGCTGATCTGGGACACCAAAGTCGCCCTGCGCCGGGTCGAAACGGTGTTCGACCGCTACTTCTGGGGCAGCTACTGGCAGCCCGGGCGAACCTTCGCCGAAGTCATGGGCGAGCTCACCGGCACGCCGCTGGAAAAAAGCCTCGAAGCCCTGAAGAAGCAATGCCTGGAACTCGACAAGCAGATCGCCGATGACGGCTGGCACTGGCTGAACAACGCCCGCGAGCTGTCCGACGTCGCCACGGCCATGGCTCGTGAACGCTATCAGCTGGATTTCTGCGATGTGCGGGCGGATACCACCGGCGGAGCGGTGATCGATCGCGACTTTGAAGTGCTGGTGTATACCTGGACCGCGCGGCTGAAGAGCTTTGATCATCAGCTGGATGAAATCGAGGTTCAGTATTCCTGATTTGCTGTGAATCCACCGACCTCTTCGCGAGCAGGCTCGCTCCCGCAGGTACAGCACTGTCCTGGTGGGAGCGAGCCTGCTCGCGAAGAGGCCCGCAAAAACACCGAAACTCTTCGCTCCTGCCGACTGTCCATTCCCCCCATAGACACTCTTTAACCTTTAAACATTGGGCCGTCTTCCGCGCCCGGTGCTAATCTCCACCGCTTAATTGCGCACAGTCGAGCCGCGACCCGATCCCGGGTTCAAGGAAGACGACTTCATCCACAGCCACGGAAACCGATCAGGTCATTCATGAATAAATCAGCAGGCGTGCTTCTCGGAATTGTTGTTGCCATCGGCGCGATCAGCGCAGGCGGGGCCTGGTACACCGGGACCAAGATCGAAGGCGTGCTGAACAACGCCGTGACCAACGCCAACAAAGAGTTGCAGACCGCCATGGCCGGCTCCAACGGCACCGCGTCGCTGGAACTGGTGTCGCTGGAACGCCACACCTTCACCAGCACCGCGCACTATCGTCTCAAGGGCGAGGGCGAGATGTTCGGTGATGCGCCGGTCGAGCTGCTGTTCGTCGACCACATCGAACACGGCCCGCTGCCGTTCTCGCGTCTGGTTTCGCTGAAGTGGCTGCCGGTCATGGCCACCAGCAACTACGAGCTGGAAAAGAGCCCGTCCACGGAAAAATGGTTCGCCGCCACCAACGGCGCCGCGCCGCTCAAGGGCGTGACCAACATCGGTTACGACGAATCGACCACCAGCACTCTGAATCTGGTGCCGTTCGAAACTGCGCTGGATGAGCAGTCGAGCCTGAAGTTTTCCGGTCTGAGCATGGACATCGCCGCCAGCGCCCAGGCGCAGAAGGTCAAGGCCGACGGTTACATGGACAATCTGAAACTGGTCACCGTGTCGGAAGACCAGGCGCCGGTGCAGGTCGAGCTCAACGGCCTGACCTTGGCCAGCAACCTCGCCAAGAGCAGCTACGGCTACTACACCGGGGAAAACACCCTGGAAGTGACCAGCAGCAAAACCACCTTCGGCGCCAAGCCGATGGTGCTGGGCGTGAAGAACTTCGAAATGAAGAACCGCACCGAAGAAAGCGGCAGCAACGCCTCGGGGCGTGCCGACTACAAAATCGGCGAAGTGACGCTCAACGACAAGAAAGTCGGTTCGGCGGCCATGGCCATGAGCCTGAAGAACCTCGACATTCCGTCGACCATGTCGCTGATGCAGATCTACCAGACCAAATTGCAGCCGTATGAAAAAGCTGCCGCCGAGGCCGCTGCGCAGGGGTTGCCGGCACCGGAGCTGAATCTGACCGAAGCGGAAAACGCCCAGGTCAAAGCCGATCTGCAGAAGTTGCTGGCGGCCGGCCCGCAATTGGCGCTGGAGAACCTGTCGTTCAACACCGCCAACGGTGAAAGCCGCGCCAATCTGGTGATCGACCTGACCAAGCCGCAATCGATGGACCTGCCGCCGGATCAACTCGGCAAGCAACTGATCGCGCTGCTCGACCTGAACATTCAGGTGTCCAAGCCGATGCTGGTCGATCTGCTCAGCGTGCAGGCGCAACTCGATGGCCAGACTGACGCCAAAGCCATCGTCGATCAGTCCAAGGAAGCGGCGGACATGTTCGCCGGCATGGCGGTCGGCTCGCAATTGGCTGTCGCCGACGGCACCAACGTGGTGACCAAACTGCATTACGCGGCCAATCAGGTCGAATTCAACGGCCAGAAGATGACCGTCGAGCAGTTCATCGGCTTCCTGATGAGCAAGTTTGCCGGCGTCACCCAAGAGCAATAAGCCCACCGCGCGCCCTCCAGACGCCCGGCCCCTGTGTAAACAGGCGCCGGGCGTTTTGCTGTACGGGTTTTGTACAGATGGGCCGATTCTGAACAATTATTGCGTTGTGAAAATTCGACTACGCTTGCGTGCAGACTGCCTCACCAAGCTTGGCCGAGGGCTGTCATCGTCGGCCACCGTTACGAATGGGCAAGGAGGGCATTGCGACCCGGCTGGCCATGTAAGGATGCTGACAAATGCCGCGTATTGATGGCCCTGTATTACATCGTGGTTTGCGCCCTTTGTTCCGATTTGCCCTGTGCAGCCAGTTGCTCTGGCCAGTGCTGGCGTTGGCCGACACACCCTACGACGAGATGGTGCGCGATGCCCGCGCCGGGCATTACACGCCTGCGCTGACGGTTTTGCGTCAGGTGCCGCCGGGCCAGGCCAGCGACGGCCAGGTCAGCGATCACCTGCAAATCGCCAGTTGGGCCGGGCTCGATGCCGAAGTGGTCAAGGTCTATGAAACCCAAGGTCGCGACCGCGTCCTGCCGGTGCAGGCACTGACCGCCGCCGCGCGTGCCTATCGCAACCTCAAGCGCTGGGATCAGGCCACCCAGGTCTACAACAAAGCGCTGGCGCTGGAGCCGGACAACGCTGACCTGCAACTGGGCCTCGCGCTGACTCAGGCCGATGCTGGCAAGCCCGATCAGGCCGTCACCCGCGCGCAGGCGCTGGTTGCCGCCAAACCCGACGATCCGTCACGCCGCCTGGCCTTGGGCTATGCCCTCGGTCGCGCCGGCAAACAATACGACGCGCTGTTTGAATTCGATCAAGCCTTTATCCGCGCCGGCAACAAACCGGAAGTCGCCCGCGAGTACGTGGTCGCTCTGCAAAAGGCCCGCCTGCCTGAACCGGCGCTGCGTCTGGCCAGTCAACGTCCCGGTTTGATTGATCCGGTGACCTTGCGCCGCCTGGAAGGCGATCTCGCCGCCGAACGCGTGCGCCTCGCCGAACTGGCCACGCGCAGCGAGAAGGAACGCTACGTCATTGCCGACCGCGCGCTGGCCGATTACGACAAATTGCTCGCGACCTGGACCCCTGACGCCACTGCTCACGACGACGTGACGCGCTGGCGCATCGATCGCATGGGCGCGCTCAAGGCCCGCGCGCGCACTGCCGACGTCATCAGTGAATACCAGAAACTGCAAGCGGAGGGTGTGGAGATTCCGACCTACGCCCTGCGCTGGGTGGCGGCGTCTTATCTGGATCAGCGCGAGCCTGAGATTGCCACTGATCTGTATCGCCAGGTGCTTTCAGCGCCGGACGCCGATGTCGGTGATCGTCTTGAGGACACCACTGCGCTGTACTACTCGCTGCTGGAAAGCGACCGCGCCGACGAAGCTCGCAAGGTCGCCGAGGACGCAGCGAAATCCCAGCGTCCGCGCGTCGAACTCAAGGGTTTGCCGGTCGGCAACCCCAACGACGAATGGATGGACGCCCAGCAACTCGCCGCTCAGGCTGGCACCTACGGTTCCGATCTTCCGCACGGCGAAGAGCGCTTGCAGACGCTGGTCGATCAAGCGCCGGGTAACCTTGGCTTGCGTCTGGCCCAGGCCGATCTCTACCTCGCCCGCCAGATGCCGCGCCGCGCGGAAAGCCAGCTCAAGGAAACCGAGAGCATGGCCCCGCGCGATGCCGGCCTGGAAGTCGCTCAGGCGCGCACCGCGATGGAGTTGCAGGAGTGGCGGCAGAACGATGCGCTGGTCGACGACGTGGTCGCGCGCTATCCGGACAACCGCCAGGTGCAGCGCCTGGCTCGCGAACGCGAAGTGCATGACATGGCCGAACTGCGCGTCGAAGCCTACGGCGGCAAGGCCAACGGTGGCGGCAGCGGCGATGCCGGTGCGGTCAGCGGCAGCCGAGATTTCGGTATCCAGAGCACCCTTTACAGCCCACCGATCAACGAAGACTGGCGCGTGTTTGCCGGCGCCGGTTATGCCACCGGTGATTTCGCCGAAGGCACTGGCCACCATCGTTTCCAGCGTGTCGGCCTGGAACGGCGCACCCGTGACATGACCCTCGAAGCCGAGGTGTCGAATCACGATTACGGCTTCGGTGACAAACAAGGCGCACGCCTGGCGATAGCCCGCGACATCAACGATCACTGGCAGTACGGCGGCAGCCTCGAATACCTCTCGGCGGAAACGCCGCTGCGCGCGCTCAACAGCGACATCAAGGCCAATGGCGGCAGTGCGTTCCTGCGCTGGCGCGCCAACGAAAGCCGCGAGTGGCGCGTGTCGGTCAGCCCGTCGCACTTCAGCGATGGCAACAACCGCGTCGAAGCCTTGGTGACCGGGCGCGAGGGCATCTACACCGCGCCGAACATTCAGGTCGACGCCGGCCTGGAAGTCGGCACCAGCCACAACTCGAAATCCGACGACGTGCCGTACTTCAATCCGAAGTCGGACTTCAGTGTGATGCCGCTGGTCAACGTCAACCACGTGCTCTACCACCGCTACGAGACTTCCTGGAGCCAGCAATTCCAGGCCGGCGCGGGCACCTACAGCCAGCGCGACCACGGCACCGGCGGCATGGCATTGCTCGGTTACGGCCAACGGTACGCCTGGAACGACGTGTTCGATGTGGGCGGCATGTTCAGTGTGATCAACCGGCCTTACGACGGTGATCGGGAAACTGATCTGCGTCTGCTCGTCGACCTCACTTTCCGCTTCTAGAAGAGTTTGAAGATGCCTTTTATCTCGCGTTTCATCCTTCTGCTGGGAGCGCTGCTGATCAGCGCCTGCGCCCAGCAAGCCCCGGCCTTCGCGCCGCCCTCCGAGCGCCCGGTCGCGGCCAGTGAACAACCGTGGCCAAAAAACCATGTGCTCGGCATTGCCTATCACGACGTCGAAGACCGTGATCCCGATCAGGCCGTGGTGGCGGTGCGCACCGAGCGCATGATCGAGCAACTCGCCTGGCTGCGCGAGAACGGCTACAAACCAGTGACCGTCGACCAGATCATGGCCGCGCGCAAGGGTGGCCCGGAGCTGCCGGCGAGAGCGGTGCTGCTCAGTTTCGACGACGGTTATGCCAGCTTCTATACCCGCGTGCTGCCGGTGCTGCGCGCCTACAACTGGCCAGCCTTGCTGGCGCCGGTGGGCACCTGGATCGACACGCCGCTCAATCAACCGGTGGATTTCGCCGGCACGCCGCGTAACCGTGACAACTTCCTGACCTGGCAGCAGATCCGCGAAATTTCCAAGTCCGGTCTGGTAGAGATCGCCGCTCACACCGATGCCAACCACAAAGGCATCCTTGGCAACCCGCAGGGCAACCTGCAACCGGCCGCCGCGACCCGGCGTTATGACCCGGTGACCAAGCGCTATGAATCCGAAGCCGATTTCCAGGCACGCATTCGTACCGACGTGAAGAACATTTCCGAGAAGATCCGCAAGGCCACCGGTTACAAACCACGGGTCTGGGTCTGGCCGTACGGCACCGCCGACGGTACCTCGCTGACCGTGGTCGGTGAGGAGGGCTATGAAATGGCCCTGACCCTGGACGACGGCCTCGACACCCTCGATAACCTGATGAGCGGGCCGCGCTTTCTCGTCGCGTCCGATCCTGACGGCGAGCATTTCGCCAACAGCATCGTTTCGGTGCAGGCCGAAGCGCCGATGCGCGTGGTGCATGTCGATCTCGACAACGTCTACGACCCGGACCCGGCCCAGCAGGACATCAACCTCGGCAAACTGGTGCAGCGCATGGCTGACCTGGGCGCCAGCACGGTGTTTCTGCAAGCCTTCGCCGATCCCAAGGGCGATGGTCTGGTGCATTCGCTGTACTTCCCCAACCGCCACCTGCCGATGCGCGCCGACCTGTTCGACCGCGTCGCTTGGCAACTGCGCACCCGTGCCCACGTGAAGGTCTTTGCGTGGATGCCGGTGCTGAGTTTCGAGCTGGATTCGAAGCTGCCGCGTGTAACCCGCTGGGACCCGAAAACCGCCATCACCTCGGTCGACCCGAAGCAGTACAAACGCCTGTCACCGTTCAATCCCGAAGTGCGCAAGATCATCGGTGAAATCTATGAAGACGTGGCGCGGCTGACCTCGGTCGACGGCATTCTCTACCACGACGATGCGGTGCTTTCGGATTTCGAAGACGCCAGCCCGGATGCTTTGAAGGTCTACGCCGCTCAAGGTCTGCCGGGTTCGATTGCCGCGCTGCGCGACGATCCGGCGGCGATGCAACGCTGGACGCGTTTCAAGAGCCGCTACCTGATCGACTTCACCAACGAACTGACCGCCAAGGTCCGTGCGATTCGCGGCCCGCAAGTGCTGACCGCACGCAACATCTTCGCCGAGCCGATGCTCAATCCTGAAAGCGAAGCGTGGTTCGCGCAGAACCTCGATGACTTCCTCGCCACCTACGACTGGACGGCGCCGATGGCCATGCCATTGATGGAAAAACAGACGCTGGCCGAGTCCGGCCCGTGGCTGGAAGAACTGGTTGCCACGGTGAAGAAACGTCCCGGCGCGCTCAACCGCACCGTGTTCGAATTGCAGGCGCGTGACTGGAACCAGAAGGATCAGGCCGATATCGACGCCGTGCATCTGGCGGACTGGATGGGCCGGCTCAAGCGCCAGGGCGCAACCAGTTTCGGTTACTACCCGGACAACTTCCTCGACAACCTGCCAGACCTGAAAACCGTAAGGCCTGCACTCTCCAACAAATGGAATCCATAACATGCTGGATAGACTGTTAGCCCTGCTTGTTCTGGCGATTGTCCTTGGCGTTCCGCTGGGGCTGATCTTCCTCGTGACCGGCCAGTTCCTGATGTCGTTCGTGTTCTTCTACCCATTGTTCATGTCCGGGTTGTGGATCGCCGGCGGCCTGTATTTCTGGCTGCACTGGGAGCGCCACTGGCCATGGCAGGACGACACGCTGCCGCCGCCGCTGGAAGGCGAGCCGCTGATTTCGATCCTGATTCCTTGCTACAACGAAGGCGATAACGCTGCCGATACCATTTACGCGGCGCTGGCCCAGCACTACCCGAACATCGAAGTCATCGCGATCAACGACGGCTCCAAGGACAACACCGCCGAAGTGCTCGATGCGCTGGCCAAGGAAGATCCGCGACTGCGGGTTCTGCATCTGGCGGAAAACCAGGGCAAGGCTGTGGCTCTGCGCATGGGCGCGATCGCTGCGCGCAGCGAGTATCTGGTGTGCATCGATGGCGACGCCTTGCTGGCGCCGAACACGGCGGCGTACCTGGTCGCGCCGATGCTGGATAACGCACGTCTTGGCGCAGTGACCGGCAACCCGCGGATCCGCACGCGTTCGACCTTGATCGGGCGGGTGCAGGTCGGCGAGTTCTCCTCGATCATCGGGCTGATCAAACGTACGCAACGGGTGTTCGGGCGCATCTTCACCGTCTCCGGCGTGATCGTCGCGTTCCGTCGTACTGCGCTGAACCGGGTCGGCTACTGGAGCCCGGACATGATCACCGAAGACATCGACATCAGCTGGAAGCTGCAACTGGATCACTGGAGCATCTTCTACGAACCGCGTGCGCTGTGCTGGATTCTCATGCCGGAAACCCTCGGCGGCCTGTGGAAGCAGCGTCTGCGCTGGGCTCAGGGCGGCGCCGAAGTGCTGTTCAAGAACATTCGCGGCATCTGGCAGTACCGCCATCGCTACCTGTGGCCGCTGCTGTTCGAATACTGCCTGTCCACCGGTTGGGCGTTCACTTTCCTGCTGTCGGTGATTTTCTGGGGCATGGGCAAGTTCATGGTCATGCCCGACGCGATCGCCGTCGATCACCTGATGCCGCCGGCCTTCACCGGTCTGTTGCTGGCGTTTGTCTGCCTGGTGCAGTTCGCTGTCAGCATCATCATCGATCGGCGCTATGAACCGGGTCTGGGCAAGACCATGTTCTGGGTGGTCTGGTATCCGCTGGTGTTCTGGCTCGTCAGTCTGCTGACCACCCTGGTCAGCTTCCCCAAGGTGTTGTTCAGCCAACACAAAAAACGCGCGCGCTGGGTCAGTCCTGATCGGGGTATCAAACCGCTGGGCGACGACCAGGAGGAAGTCATCAAATGAAAATTATCCGGACTCGCCAACGGCCCTTTCTGGTGGTGATCGACGTGATCCTCACCGTCCTGGCCTGGGTTGGCCTGCTGTTCCTGCTGGTACGCGGGTTATGGCCATTGATCGAAACCAGCGGCGGCCCGCGCATCGATCATTCGGCGTTCGATGCCTTGGGGACTCTGCAGGTTTATATGTGGGTGGCGCTGGTCAACGCGGTGATCCTGATCGGCTGGGCGCGTTACCAGCAACGCAAAAGCCGCAGCTTCGCCCAGCGCCGTTTGCCGTCACCGGTGATTGGCGATGAAGGTCTGAGCAAGAGTTTCAAGCTGTGCGACGAGCGTTTCCAGAAACTGCGCACGCCGGGGGTGATGACCATTCACAACGATCAGGACGGCGACATCAGCCATGTAGAAACGCATTTGTGGCCGCTTCAGCAGCAAGCACTGCCGGCGCCGCTGGCACCTTTGGAGCATCCACGGGTGATCTTTCTGCATGCCGAAGAAGACGACAGTCGCGAGCCGGTGAAACGCCTGACCTGACCTCGCACAGCGCCGGTGTCAGGCCTGGATCAGCGTCCAGGCCTCTTTCATCCGCAAAGGTTGCTTCATTCGCTCGGCCAGCAGCGCCATTGCGCGTTGCTTGTCGCAGGCCACCGCCGCAACGACGATGCCGTCTTTTGCAAACAGGCCAAGGAACGGCGGCTGTTCCGGCTCACCGCTGAACTCGACCTCGTCCCATTCCTGCGCGTGACCGAGATAGTCGTAGTTCTTGCCAAAGTGGTAGGTCCAGAAAAACGGCACATCCAGATAATGTTCCTCGCCACCGAGCATGTTGGCCGCAGCGATGCGCGCGTGTTGCTGGGCCAGGCGCCAATGCTCAATGCGGGTTGGCTGGCCGTTCAACGGAAACGTGGCGATATCGCCGATGGCCCACAGGCCATCGCTGACGCGCATGCCGTCATCAACACGCAACGATTGGTCTTCTTCCTTGGGCAATGATTCGAAAGGTTCAGTGGCCGGGTGAACGCCGACGCCGGCGAGAACCAGATCCGCTGCCAAGCGCAGACCGTTGTCGAGCAGCACGCCCTCGACCTTGTCCTCGCCAAGGATCTCCGTAGCCTCGTGTTCGCTGATGAACTTCACCCCGTGCTCTTCGTGCAGGGCGCGAATCGCCTTGCCCACGGCCTCGCCGAATTGCTTGGCAAACGGGATTGCATGGCGTGCCAGCACGGTGACGTCGAGGCCGAACTCGCGCAGGGCTGAGGCGCATTCGAGAGCAATAAAACTGTCGCCGATGATCACCGCGCGCTGGCCCGGTTGAGCGGCGTTGATGATCTGTTCAGCCTGGGCTTTCGAACGCAGGACGAAGACGTTGGCCACCTCGGCACCAGGCAGCTTCAACGGATTGGGCGCGCCACCGGTGGCGAGTACAGCGGCGTCGTAGCGCAGGATGCCGCCGTTGTTCAGATGCAGCGTTTTGCCTGGGGCGTCGAGTGAAGTTACTTTGCCTTGCACGCGCTCAATCCGTTGCGCTTGATAGAACGCCTCATCGCGTAGCGGCGGCACTTCTTTCGGCGACATCTCCCCGGCGAGAACAAATTTGCTCAACACCGTGCGGTCGTAGCCGGCATCCGGTTCGCCATCGACCAGCACGATGCGTCCGCCAAAACCCTTCTCCCGTAGCGCCGCCGCGCAAGCCGTGCCCGCCGCCCCGGCGCCGACCACCACGAACGTTCTTGGGTCGTCAGCGGGCGGGGTGTGCGGATCGGGCAGGGGCTGGTCATCGACCCAGACTTCATCGCCGCGCAACTCCAGCGGATAGCGCTTGAGACTGTCCAGCGATGGCGGCTCGCACAGGCCACCGTCCTCGGCGCGGTACGCGGCCTTGTGCCAGGGGCAGATCAACCTGCCGTGACACATCGCCCCCTCGGCCAACGGTGCGCCGGCATGTGGACACAGGCCCTGAAACGCCCGCAACTCGCCGCTGGCACGCAGCAGGACGATCTTGCAGTCGCCGATTTCGACTTGCAGGCCACGGTCTTGCGGGACATCGGCGAAACGGGCGACACGGTGCAGGGACATTTTCGGCTTCCTCGCAGGCATTTCTCTTGTGAGTTGGCGGCGCCGCGCGAGGTTCAGCCATTTGCTACTGCCAAGGCACGAACGGTACAGCTATAGTTTGCGGGCCGACGACGGCCTCACTGCACAAGGTGCTCCCGGAATGACCCGATTGACCTCTCTCAACCCATGGCTGGCGGCCATCGCCGTGACCCTTTGCGTGCAGTTCCCGGCACAGGCCCAGGAGCGCTTCACCCTGAGCATCCCCGGCGTGTCGGATAACCGTCTGTTCACCTCGGCAGCGGCAAGTGACGCACCCGGTTGCGGCGGCAAGAACCAGTCGCCGGCGCTGAGCTGGAACGCCGGCCCGGCCGGGACCCAGAGTTACGCCATCGTCATGCACGACCCGGATGGCCAGAAAGGCCTGGGCGTGGATCACTGGATTCACTACGGCATCAAACCCACCACCCACCAGATCGCGGCCGGCGTCGGTGCCAAATCCGCCCTCGAAGGCGTCGGCGGCACCAACAGCAAAGGCAACACCCATTACATGGGGCCATGCCCGCCAGTGGGCGACAGCGCGCACCACTACATCATCCAGATCTACGCCCTCGACCTCGCCCCGGACGCCCTGCCTGCAGGCCTGACCCGCGCCGAGCTGATGGAAAAAATCAAAGGCCATGTGCTGCGTAATAGCAGCGCGGTGCGGCGTTATCACCGCTGAGGCTCGGCCGCTCACGGGCGGCTGACTGCTCTGATTCCCCAGCCATTTGGCATTGCCCCGCGAAAACGCGCACTATCGAGCCATTGCCAATGCGCTGGAGGACACCGTGGCAGCAAAAATCGACCGCATCGCCCAGCTACTCAACTGCCCGGAAAAGGGCGAACAAATGCGGCGTGCAGTAACCGAGACACGTAAGGAGTTTCTGCTGAATCAGCCGGAAGAAGACCTCGTTGAAGAAGACGAGATATTCGACGAGGCTGAGGAGGAGGGGGATGACGACGATGAATATGACGAGTTTGACTGGACGACGGAGTGACGGCGTTCCAGCGATCCTGTCATCGCCCACAAAAAAGCCCCGGACCATCACAGTCCGGGGCTTTCTCGTATGATTCATGGTGCACCAGGCGGGATTCGAACCCACGACCCCTGCCTTCGGAGGGCAGTACTCTATCCAGCTGAGCTACTGGTGCAGCGGGCGACATCATACCTAGGTCGGCTCGGGGCGTCCATGCCGGGTTTGGCGGGTTTTGTCAGTGTGCGTGTCGGCGCAAAATCGCTGCATTCCTTAAAGCGGTAACGTCCTGCAAAACCCTCGCTTGGCGCTTTGGCGGGGTTGATCTAAGGTTTTTCCTGCGGCAGGGGTTTTCGGTACGTTGATCTGAAAAGCGGCATTTTTGTTCTTTTTTTCGAACGACCTATTGTCCTTTACCCCCTTTGAACCTACGATCCGTTTGAGATTTCAAACGCTCTTTGGCGGGATGTTGCAGCGCAAGTGCGCCCGGTCGTGCACTGTTGATGCGCCACAATCCGCTCACTGATTTCCCTGACGGCAGCCTTGCGAGGCGCCTTTCTACAATCATAATTTGCTCCGCGCAGGCCGCGGTGCTGTTAAGGAAAGCCGACATGCAGCTTAAAGACACCCAGTTGTTCCGCCAGCAAGCCTTCATCGATGGCGCTTGGGTCGATGCCGACAACGGTCAGACGATCAAGGTCAACAACCCGGCCACCGGCGAAATCCTCGGCACCGTGCCGAAGATGGGCGCCGCTGAAACCCGCCGTGCCATTGAAGCCGCTGACAAAGCGCTGCCGGCCTGGCGTGCGCTGACCGCCAAAGAGCGTGCCGGCAAGCTGCGTCGCTGGTTCGAACTGATGATCGAGAACCAGGACGACCTCGCGCGCCTGATGACCCTCGAGCAAGGCAAGCCGCTGGCCGAAGCCAAGGGCGAAATCGTTTACGCCGCATCGTTCATCGAGTGGTTCGCCGAAGAAGCCAAGCGCATCTACGGTGATGTGATTCCAGGCCACCAGCCGGACAAGCGCCTGATCGTGATCAAGCAGCCGATCGGCGTCACCGCTGCGATCACCCCGTGGAACTTCCCGGCGGCAATGATCACCCGCAAGGCCGGCCCGGCGCTGGCCGCCGGTTGCACCATGGTGCTCAAGCCAGCATCGCAAACTCCATTTTCCGCTTTCGCCCTCGCCGAACTGGCTCAGCGCGCGGGCATTCCGGCGGGTGTGTTCAGCGTGGTGTCCGGCAGCGCCGGTGACATCGGCAGCGAGCTGACCAGCAACCCGATCGTGCGCAAACTGTCCTTCACCGGCTCGACCGAAATCGGTCGCCAGTTGATGGCCGAATGCGCCAAGGACATCAAGAAAGTCTCGCTGGAACTGGGCGGCAACGCGCCGTTCATCGTGTTCGACGACGCCGATCTGGATAAGGCCGTCGAAGGCGCGATCATTTCCAAGTACCGCAACAACGGCCAGACCTGCGTCTGCGCCAACCGTCTGTACATTCAGGACGCGGTCTACGATGCGTTCGCCGAGAAGCTGAAAGTGGCGGTGGCCAAACTGAAGATCGGCAACGGTCTGGAAGATGGCACCACTACCGGCCCGCTGATCGACGAAAAAGCCGTGGCCAAGGTTCAGGAACACATCGCTGACGCCGTGAGCAAAGGCGCCACCGTACTGGCGGGCGGCAAGGCGATGGAAGGTAACTTCTTCGAGCCGACCATCCTCACCAACGTGCCGAAAAACGCGGCCGTGGCCAAGGAAGAAACCTTCGGTCCGCTGGCGCCGCTGTTCCGCTTCAAAGACGAAGCCGAAGTGATCGCCATGTCCAACGACACCGAATTCGGTCTGGCCTCGTATTTCTATGCACGTGACCTGGGCCGTGTGTTCCGTGTCGCCGAAGCGCTGGAGTACGGCATGGTCGGCGTCAACACCGGGCTGATCTCCAACGAAGTCGCGCCGTTCGGCGGCATCAAGGCTTCGGGCCTGGGCCGTGAAGGCTCCAAGTACGGCATCGAAGATTATCTGGAAATCAAATACCTCTGCCTGGGCATCTAAGCCGGGAAAGGGATTGCTGCAAACGCAAAGGGCACGAGAGCGCTGTCCCTTTGCGTCGTTTCAAACAGGAATTTTCTCTGCGGCCAGGAACGCCGTGGCAGTCGATCATCGCATGCTGCCACCGCCGATTTCTCCCGCTTCATCCTTGAACCACGCCGCCCGATGAGCGGCGAATGAGGACTGTAATGAGCAAGACTAACGCTGAACTGATGGCCCGCCGCACCAATGCCGTACCTCGTGGTGTTGGCCAGATTCACCCGATCTTCGCCGAGTCGGCAAAGAACGCCACCGTGACCGACGTTGAAGGTCGTGAGTTCATCGACTTCGCCGGCGGTATCGCTGTGCTGAACACCGGCCACGTGCACCCGAAAATCATCGCCGCCGTGACTGAACAGCTGAACAAGCTGACCCACACCTGCTTCCAGGTACTGGCCTACGAGCCGTACGTTGAGCTGTGCGAAAAAATCAACGCCAAAGTGCCGGGTGATTTCGCCAAGAAAACCCTGCTGGTCACCACCGGTTCCGAAGCCGTCGAAAACGCCGTGAAGATCGCCCGTGCTGCTACTGGCCGTGCCGGCGTGATCGCGTTCACCGGCGCTTACCACGGTCGCACCATGATGACCCTCGGCCTGACCGGTAAAGTCGTGCCGTACTCGGCCGGCATGGGCCTGATGCCAGGCGGCATCTTCCGCGCGTTGTACCCGAACGAACTGCACGGCGTGAGCATTGACGATTCGATCGCTTCGATCGAGCGCATCTTCAAGAACGACGCCGAGCCGAAAGACATCGCTGCGATCATCATCGAGCCGGTGCAGGGCGAAGGCGGTTTCTACGTCGCGCCGAAGGAATTCATGAAGCGTCTGCGTGCGCTGTGCGACCAGCACGGCATCCTGCTGATCGCTGACGAAGTGCAGACTGGCGCTGGCCGTACCGGCACCTTCTTCGCCATGGAACAGATGGGCGTTGCCGCCGATCTGACCACTTTCGCCAAGTCCATCGCTGGCGGCTTCCCGCTGGCCGGCGTGTGCGGCAAGGCCGAATACATGGACGCCATTGCTCCAGGCGGCCTGGGCGGCACCTACGCCGGTAGCCCGATCGCTTGCGCCGCTGCGCTGGCAGTCATGGAAGTGTTTGAAGAAGAGCAACTGCTGGACCGCTGCAAGGCTGTCGGCGAGCGCCTGGTCACCGGTTTGAAGGCGATTCAGGCCAAGTACCCGGTCATCGGTGAAGTGCGTGCGCTGGGCGCAATGATCGCGGTCGAGCTGTTTGAAAACGGCGACAGCCACAAGCCGAACCCGACTGCCGTGGCTGCCGTGGTGGCCAAGGCGCGTGACAAGGGCCTGATCCTGCTGTCCTGCGGCACTTACGGTAACGTGCTGCGTGTGCTGGTTCCGCTGACGTCGCCAGACGAGCAACTGGACAAAGGCCTGGCGATCATCGAAGAGTGCTTCTCTGAACTCTGATCCGCTCGTGTGACCCGCTCGACAAAAACCCGCTTCGGCGGGTTTTTTTCGCTCCTTGAAACGCATCGGACGGGTTTGCGCTGTATCGAATCGCCAGCATTGACTAAGGTTCAGACATTGCAAGGAGAGCGCGCATGACTGCCGTTGATTTACCCGCCGTACCCCGGGTGTTGATTGCCGAGGCCGATCCCTGGTCCCGCGACCTGCTCAAACAAGTGCTGCTCAATGTGCGCTGCGATGCGCGCCTGGATTTGTGTGCCGATGGCCAGCAGGCAATGTCGCTGCTCAGCGAGGTGCCCTATGACCTGGCCATCGTCGATTGGGAGCTGCCTGGCATCGACGGATTGCATGTGCTGCGCAGCGTCCGCCAGCGCAAACGCAATCCGCCGCTGCCGTTCATTCTGATGAGCAGCCGCAACGACAGCGCCAGCGTGCGCGAAGCGATTCCGCTCGCGCCGACGGCGTACCTGACCAAACCGTTGAACATGGAAGGCCTGACCGAGCGCTTGCAGGGGTTGCTGCTCAACGCTGGCGAAGCAGTGGTTTGCGAAATGCCGGCACTGGCGCCGGGCATGACCCTGTCGGTGTTCCTTGAACGGCGTCGCGAGCAGGCCGATGGCGCGCCGCTGATGACCGACGTGCAAGTGGCGGTCAAGCGCAGCCTCAATCCCGAGGGGCTGGACCTCAAGCTGCTGGAGGAAGAGGTCCGCACCGATCCGCAGATTACCGCCGTGCTGATCGCAGCCGCCAACAGTGCCGCGCAACACTACGGCGCGCCGGTGCAAACCCTGGCCCAGGCGCTGCACCGACTCGGCACCGGGCAGAGTATGAACCTGATTCTCGGCTTGGCGCTCAAACGTAGCGCGCGGCTCAGAGATCCATGCCTGGCGGATTACGCCGAGCGCTATTGGGGGCTGTCACTGCACACGGCGGAATACGCCCGCACGCTGGCGCGCCTGCTCGATCTGGATCAGGAGCGCTGCTATTGCGCGGGCATGCTGCATCGGCTCGGCGATCTGGCGCTGCTGCGCTGCTTGCAGGAATGGCAGCAAGCTGGCGGCGAACTGGACGAGTTGGAGGAGGTCGGTGAAGCGTTGGCGAAGTTTGGCGCCTCTTATGGCTCGGCATTGCGCACCCGCTGGCGTCTGCCGCTGGAGTTGCGCGAGTTGATTGCTTCGGCCTACCAGCTCGGTGGTGGCGTTTACAGTCGCGAGGCGCTGGTGATGCACATGGCCGCGCAGATGGCGCGGCTGACCGAGCATGAAGGCGTTGAGGAACTGGCGAAGAGCCGGACGGCGCGGTTGCTCAAGATCGGGCTGCCGGAGTTGATGCGGATGCGCAAATGACAGATCACCACATTCCAATGTGGGAGCGAGCCTGCTCGCGAAGGCGCCAGCGCAAGCAACATTTTTGTTGAAGGTGCAGGCCTCATCGCGGGCAAGCCCGCTCCCACAGGAATTGCGGCAGCCACAAAATACGGGTCAGGCCGCAATGATCCGGTTCTTGCCCTGCCGTTTCGCCTCGTACATCGCGGCATCCGCGCGGGCGAACAGGCTGTCCAGGCTTTTGTCTTCGTCGGTGAGGTTGGTCAGGCCCTGGCTTACGGTGATGCTGAATGCTTGGCCGTCGTGGTTAAAGCGCAGTCGCTGGATCTCCTGTTGCAGGCGCTCCGCCACTTGCACCGCCATCTCCGGTGCACAGCCAGGAAACACCGCAGCGAACTCCTCACCACCAATCCGCCCGAACAGGTCGCCACGGCGCAATGAGCCGCGCCCGCATTCGGCGATCCGTTGCAGCACATTGTCGCCTTCGGGGTGGCCGTAGCTGTCGTTGATCACTTTGAAATCGTCGATGTCCAGCAGCAGGAAGGCCAGCGGTGTGCCTTGGCGGCGGGCCTCGGCGAACTCGCGGTGGGCGCATTCGAAGAAGTGGCGGCGGTTGCTGCTTTGCGTCAGCACATCGGTGGTGGCCAAGCGTTGCAGCTCGGTTTCCATGTGTTTTTTGTCGGTGATGTCTTCGGCGATGCCGACGATGATCACCGGCTGCCCGGGCTCGTCCTGGCGATTGATAAAGCATTTGTCGCTGAGCCAGCGCACCTGGCCATCGGCCGCGATGATGCGGTACTCGCGATCTTCCACCGCACCTCGGTGCAGGACTTCGGCGAGGCTCTGCTCCGCGTACTCCAGATCATCGGGGTAAATGCTGTCGCGCCATTGGTTGTAGTCCGCCAGCAACAACGCGGCGGAACGGCCGAAGATCCGTTCATAGGCCGGGCTGACGTACAGCACCTGCCGGGTTTCCCAGTTGAAAGCCCAGAGCACGGCGTTGACGCTGACCAGCAGCGAACTGATCAGTTGTTCGCGCTCGCTCAGGCGCGCAACTTCGCCCTGCGCGTGCATCAGAGCCATCAGCGTTTGCGCGGCCTCGGGCCATTGGGTGAAGGTTGTGTCTTTCTGGTTGTTGTTGACCATCGGCACAAATCTCAAAGGGCGCGCCGCAATGTCGACGACGGCCACAGGACAACCCGCCGGGATGGCGAAGTGTCATTGAGATAGAGGATTTTCGGCGAAGTTCCCGACCATTACCGAGTCCCGCCGGGCGGCGGGGGGCAGGAGCCGACGATTGCAACGAGGCTGCGATCGTCGAGATTACAGCCTCGTTGCAGGTCAGGCAGTCGCAGGACGCAGCGAGTAGGTTTTCAGCTGATCAGCAAAGTCACGCAACGACTGGATGCCACTGGCCTCGGCCTCGTGAATCCATTCCTTGATGGCGGCGAGCATGTCGTGGCCATTGGAACTGGTCTTGACCCAGATCTGCTGCAAAGCCAGGCGTTTCTCGTAGATCACTTTCAGCGCATGGCTGTGTTCGAGCATGGTCTGGATGCGCAGGTGATGGCGGTCTTCCAGCAGGCTGGTTTCCCGCGACAGCAGGCGTTTGGCCCGGTGGAACTGGTGACGCACCGAATGATCGACCTTGGCCAGCTCTTGCTTGACCAGCGGGCCGATCACCAATTTGCGGTACTGGGCCATGATCTGGAAGCGGTTGTTGAGGATCGCCATGGCGGTGTCCATGTCCAGGCTGCCCTTGCCTTCGACGCGGTGGGCAATCGGTGCGACCCGCTGCACCTTGGCCAGACGCAGGAAGCAGAAGACCTTGATCCACGCCCAGCCGAGGTCGAATTCCCACTTCTTCACCGACAGCTTGGCGGAGTTGGGGTAGGTGTGATGGTTGTTGTGCAGCTCTTCGCCGCCGATCAGGATGCCCCACGGCACCAGATTGGTCGCCGCGTCACGGCATTCGAAGTTGCGGTAGCCGACGGCATGGCCGAGGCCGTTGATCACGCCAGCGGCCCACACTGGAATCCACATCATCTGGATCGCCCAGATGGTGATGCCGATGGTGCCGAACAGCAGCAGGTCGATCGCGCCCATGATCGCCACGCCCAGCAGCGGATAGCGGCTGTAGACGTTGCGTTCGATCCAGTCTTCCGGGCAGTTCTTGCCGTAGATGCGCAGGGTTTCCGGGTTCTGCGCTTCGCTGCGGTACAGCTCGGCACCGGTGCGCAGCACCGTGGACAGGCCCTTGATGACCGGGCTGTGCGGGTCATCTTCGGTTTCGCATTTGGCGTGATGTTTGCGGTGGATGGCGGTCCACTCGCGGGTGTTCTGCGCCGTGGTCAGCCACAGCCAGAAACGGAAAAAGTGTTTCAGACCCGCATTCAGCTCGAGCGAGCGATGGGCCGAGTAACGGTGCAGATAGACCGTGACGGCAACAATCGTCACATGGGTCATCAGCAGGGTGACCGCGACCAGTGACCAGGCCGACAAGCCAAGAAAACCTTCGTACCACATAGGCTATAGGGCCCTCGATAAAGATAAAAACAGCCGTTGCATTATCACTAAGCACACAGATAAAACCAGTCGCCCTTTCAGATAAGAAGTCGCTGAATGTTTCTTGACCTATAATTCCAACCTTTTTGTAGGGACATGGACGACCGAATGTCTGCGACTTACCGCGATGCCTTGCGTGCAGCGCTGCTCTACCTCGTACTCGCCGCCGTGTGGCTGCAGGTTTCCGATCATTTATTAAGCAGATTCTTCGATAACTCCAGTGGGCTGGCCCGCTGGCAACTGATCAACGGTTATTTGCTGGCAGCGGTCAGCGCCGGGCTGATTTTTCTCGCGCGGGCGCGGCTGTGTCGGTTTCTCGGCATCGGTGCCCGCCTGCGCGAGCGCCACAGCGACCGTGAGCGTCTGCGTCAAGCGGCCGCCGTGTTCGATTGCACCCGTGAAGGCGTGCTGGTTACCGATCACCGGGGCCTGATCGTCCACGTCAACCGCGCCTTTATCGAGATCACCGGTTATCGGCGCGACGAAGTCATCGGCCAGCAGCCGAGTCTGTTCAAGTCCGGCCATCATCCGCCGGGCTTCTATCAGGCGATGTTCGCCACCCTTGAGGCTGAAGGTGAATGGAGCGGCGAGATCTGGAACCGGCGCAAGACCGGCGAGATTTATCCACAGTGGCAGACCATTCGGGTGATTAACGATGATTTCGGCCGGCTCAGCCATTACGTGGCGGTGTTCTCCGACATCAGTGCGATCAAGGATTCCGAGTCCGAACTCAAACACCTGGCGCATCACGATCCGTTGACCGATCTGCCCAATCGCCTGCTGTTCAGCGACCGCGCCGAGCAGGCGTTGGCTTCCGCGCAGACACACAAGCGTGGCTGCGCGCTGCTGATGCTTGATCTGGATCATTTCAAGCTGATCAACGACAGCCTCGGCCATAACGTCGGCGACCGATTGCTCAAAGCGGTGGCGACGCGGTTGCAGGCATTGTTCGGCCCCGGCATCACCCTCGCACGGCTCGGCGGTGACGAGTTCGCGGTACTCGCGGAAAGTTGTCCACAGCCGGCCCAGGCCGCCGCGCTGGCGCAACGGACTCTGGACGCGTTGAAGGAGCCGGTGCTGGTAGATGGCAATCAACTGTTCATCAACGCAAGCATCGGTATCAGCCTGTTCCCCAGCGACGCCTTGAGCGCCGAGCAGTTGTTACGCAATGCCGACAGTGCGCTGTTCAAGGCCAAAAGCAGCGGACGCAATGGCTACGCGCTGTATACCGAAGAGCTGACCGCCCATGCCCAGCAACGGGTCGAAATCGCCTTCGAGCTGCGCCGTGCACTGGAGCAGGAGGAGTTGCGCGTCTACTACCAACCGGTGCATGACCTGCACAGCAGCCGTCTGATCGGCGTCGAGGCACTGGTGCGCTGGCAGCATCCGCAGCGCGGGCTGGTGTCGCCGGCAGAATTCATTCCGATTGCCGAGCGCACCGGGCTGATCGCCGAGATCGATGCCTGGGTGATGCAGCAGGCCTGCCGACAGATGTGCCAATGGCAGCAGAGCGGTGTGGTGCTGGCGTTCGTCGCGGTGAATGTTTCGTCGCGGCTGTTTGCCCGGCGTGAGCTTTACCAGCAGGTGGCGCAGGTGCTGCACGACACCGGGCTGGATCCGGCGTATCTGGAACTGGAAGTTACCGAAAGCGCGGTGATGGATGATCCCGAAGTGGCGCTGGAACAGATGCATCGCTTGCGCGAGCTGGGTGTGCGTCTGGCCATCGATGATTTCGGCACCGGCTATTCGTCGTTGCTGCGGCTCAAGCGCCTGCCGGTGCAGAAACTCAAGATCGATCAGGGCTTCGTCGCCGGGTTGCCGTGGGATGAGGATGACGTGGCGATTGTCCGGGTGATCATCGCGCTGGCGCGGAGCATGGGTATGCAGGTGCATGCCGAGGGGATCGAGCAGGCTGAGCAGGCGGCATTTCTGTTGGCGCAGGAATGCGATCTGGGGCAGGGCTACTGGTTTGGGCGGCCGGTGTCTGCGGATCGGCTTGATTGGGCGAAAACGCCATTGATTGGCTGAAAAGACCTATCTGGCTATCACCGACCTTGTGGTGAGGGGATTTATCCCCGTTGGGTCGCGTAGCGGCCCCAAGAAATGGGACTGCTACGCAGTCCACCGGGGATGAATCCCCTCGCCACAAGTGCTCTTGACGATTTCAAATCAGCGCAAACCCCTTGCCCTTTCTCATATTATTTTTTGGTTATATAAACATTCTTAAATAGTCTTTTTAAGAATATTCCTGCCTCTCTTATATTGCTCCCACGCCGAACGCAGTGCCGCCCACTGCCAGGCAAATCCCATTCAAAGGAGCAGCACCATGAGCGCATCCCTTCGCAGCGTTGACGGTCAGGACGAAAGCACCATCTTGCGGGAAATCCAGAGCGCCCTGCGCGATCTGCGGTTCGGCGCGGTCGAGATCACTGTGCACAACGCGCAAGTCGTACAGATCGAACGTAAAGAGAAATTTCGTTTGCAGCAACCCGGTAAACAACCGGGCTGAAATCAAAAGATCGCAGCCTGCGGCGGCTCCTACAGGGGGCTGTGTGCAGGAGCTGGCGAAGGCGGCGATCTTTGAAACGGGACCGATTCCAGCAATACACAAGAAAAAGCCACCACCAGGAATTCCAGGAGCTTTCACCATGTCGTCGATTCGCCGTTATGCTTTGGCCGCGCTGGCCAGTGCCGTGTTTGCCGGTTCCGCCGTTGCCAAGGATTACGAGCTGCTCAACGTGTCGTATGACCCGACGCGCGAGCTGTATCAGGAATACAACGCCGAATTCATCAAATTCTGGCAGCAGGATCATGCCGGCGACACGGTGAAAATCCAGCAGTCCCATGGCGGTTCGGGCAAGCAGGGCCGTGCGGTGATCGACGGTCTGCGGGCTGACGTGGTGACCCTGGCCCTGGCTGGCGACATCGATGAAATCGCCAAGCTCGGCAAGAGCCTGCCCGCCGACTGGCAGAAGCGTCTGCCGGAAGCGAGCACGCCGTACACCTCGACCATCGTGTTCCTGGTGCGCAAGGGCAACCCGAAAGGCATCAAGGACTGGGGCGATCTGGTCAAGAACGACGTTTCGGTGATCACGCCGAACCCGAAAACCTCGGGCGGTGCGCGCTGGAACTTCCTCGCCGCGTGGGCCTATGGCCTGAAAGCCAACGGCGGTGATGAGGCCAAGGCCAAGGAATACGTACAAACCCTGTTCAAGCACGTGCCGATCCTCGACACCGGCGCCCGTGGTTCGACCATCACCTTCGTCAACAACGGTCAGGGCGACGTGTTGCTGGCCTGGGAAAACGAAGCGTTCCTGGCGCTGAAAGAAGATGGCGGCGCAGACAAGTTCGACATCGTCGTGCCGTCGCTGTCGATCCTCGCCGAACCACCCGTGGCGGTGGTCGACAAGAATGCCGAGAAGAAGGGCAACGCGCAGATCGCCGAAGCCTACCTCAAGCATCTGTACAGCCCGGCCGGCCAGGAAATCGCCGCGAAAAACTTCTATCGTCCACGTGACAAGGACGTAGCGGCCAAGTACGCCCAGCAGTTCCCGAAACTGGAACTGGTGACCATCGACAAGGACTTCGGCGGCTGGAAATCCGCGCAGCCGAAATTCTTCAACGACGGCGGCGTGTTCGACCAGATTTATCAGGCGCAGTAATCTCGCCTTCAACCGGCCTGATGTCTGGGCACATGACATGTGGGACTGAGCTTTTGTAGTGAGGGGATAAATCCCCTCACCACAGGGCTCGCTCCCACATTGATGCGTTTTCAACCAGGGACTTTTATGTCGCGTCGTATCTCCCCCGTCATACCCGGCTTCGGGCTGACGCTGGGTTACACCTTGGTGTACCTCAGCCTGATTGTGCTTATCCCGCTGGCGGCGATGTTCGTCCACGCCGCCCAGCTGACCTGGGATCAGTTCTGGACGATCATCTCCGCACCGCGGGTACTGGCGGCATTGAAGCTGAGCTTCGGCACCGCGCTGTGCGCGGCGATCATCAACGGCATCATCGGCACGTTGCTGGCCTGGGTGCTGGTGCGCTACACCTTCCCCGGGCGCAAGGTGATCGACGCGATGATCGATCTGCCGTTCGCCCTGCCGACAGCCGTGGCCGGTATTGCGCTGACCGCGCTGTACGCGCCGGCCGGGCTGGTCGGGCAATTTGCCGCTGACCTCGGTTTCAAGATCGCCTACACCCCGCTGGGCATCACCCTCGCACTGACCTTCGTCACGCTGCCGTTCGTGGTGCGCACGGTGCAACCGGTACTGGCCGATATTCCCCGTGAAGTCGAAGAAGCGGCGGCGTGCCTGGGTGCGAAGCCATGGCAGGTGTTTCGCCACATTCTGGTTCCGGCCTTGCTGCCCGCCTGGCTGACCGGTTTTGCCCTGGCGTTCGCGCGTGGCGTCGGCGAGTACGGTTCGGTGATTTTCATCGCCGGCAACATGCCGATGAAAACCGAGATCCTGCCGCTGCTGATCATGGTCAAACTCGACCAGTACGATTACACCGGCGCTACCGCCATTGGCGTACTGATGCTGGTGGTTTCCTTCATCCTGTTGCTGCTGATCAACTTGCTGCAGCGGCGCATCGAAACCCCATAAGGAGGCGCGAACATGTCCCAATCGTCCATTGCGGCCGCCTCTTCGGCCAACGCTGCACGCCGTGGCAGTGCCACTTCGCGCAGAGTCCTGATCGGTCTTGGCTGGCTGATTTTTTTCCTGTTTCTGCTGCTGCCGTTGTTCATCGTCGTATCGCAAGGTCTGAAAAACGGTCTCGGTGCGTTCTTCACCGCGATCTTTGAGCCGGACGCGCTTTCGGCACTGAAACTCACCGTATTCGCGGTGCTGATTTCGGTGCCGCTGAACCTGGTATTCGGCGTCAGTGCGGCATGGTGCGTGAGCAAATACTCGTTCCGTGGCAAGAGCATGCTGGTGACGCTGATCGACCTGCCGTTCTCGGTGTCGCCGGTGATTGCCGGTCTGGTCTACGTGCTGATGTTCGGTGCGCAGGGCCTGTTCGGGCCGTGGTTGCAGGATCACGACATCCAGATCGTCTTCGCCCTGCCGGGCATCGTGCTGGCGACGATTTTTGTCACCGTGCCGTTCGTGGCCCGTGAACTGATCCCGCTAATGCAGGAACAAGGCACCCAAGAGGAAGAAGCCGCGCGTCTGCTCGGCGCCAATGGCTGGCAGATGTTCTGGCACGTCACCGTGCCCAACATCAAGTGGGGCCTGATTTACGGCGTGGTGCTGTGTACCGCGCGGGCTATGGGCGAGTTCGGTGCGGTGTCGGTGGTTTCCGGGCACATTCGCGGGGTGACCAACACCTTGCCGCTGCACGTCGAGATCCTCTACAACGAATACAACCACGTGGCCGCGTTTGCCGTGGCGAGCCTGTTGCTGATCCTGGCGCTCTTCATCCTGCTGCTCAAGCAGTGGAGCGAAAACCGTATCAACCGCCTGCGCGCCAGCGCCGCGGAGGAATAATTCATGTCGATCGAAGTGCGTAACGTCAGCAAGAATTTCAACGCGTTCAAGGCGCTGGACAACATCACCCTGGATATCCACAGCGGTGAGCTGGTCGCGCTGCTTGGCCCGTCGGGCTGCGGCAAAACCACCTTGCTGCGCATTATTGCCGGTCTGGAAACCCCGGATCAGGGCAACATCGTTTTTCACGGCGAAGACGTTTCCGGCCACGACGTGCGTGATCGCAACGTCGGTTTCGTGTTCCAGCATTACGCCTTGTTCCGCCACATGACGGTGTTCGACAACGTCGCGTTCGGCCTGCGCATGAAACCAAAAAACCAGCGCCCGAGCGAAAGCCAGATCGCCACCAAGGTTCATGAACTGCTGAACATGGTGCAACTGGACTGGCTGTCGGATCGCTACCCGGAGCAGTTGTCCGGTGGCCAGCGTCAGCGTATCGCGTTGGCCCGTGCTTTGGCGGTGGAGCCGAAAGTGCTGCTGCTGGATGAACCGTTCGGCGCCCTCGATGCCAAGGTGCGCAAGGAACTGCGGCGCTGGTTGGCGCGGCTGCACGAAGATATCAACCTGACTTCGGTGTTCGTGACCCACGACCAGGAAGAAGCGATGGAAGTCGCCGACCGCATCGTGGTGATGAACAAGGGTGTGATCGAGCAGATCGGCTCACCGGGCGATGTCTACGAAAACCCGGCCAGCGACTTCGTTTATCACTTCCTCGGCGACTCGAACCGCTTGCTGCTGAGCGATGACAACCATGTGCTGTTCCGCCCGCACGAAGTATCGTTGTCCAAGCATGAGCTGGAAGATCACCACGCCGCTGAAGTGCGCGATATCCGCCCGCTGGGCGCGACTACCCGGGTGACCTTGAAAGTGGAGGGGCAGACCGATCTGATCGAAGCGGAAGTGGTCAAGGATCACGACAGCCTGATCGGTCTGGCCAAGGGTGAGACCTTGTTCTTCAAGCCGAAGGTCTGGCAGAAAGTCGCCAATATTTAAAGGCAAAAGCTTCGCGAGCAGGCTCGCTCCCACAGGGAAAACTCATTCCAAATGTGGGAGCGAGCCTGTTCGCGAATACGATCTAGACAGCAGCGCGATTCGGATTGACCCGCACCACCCCCGCCCGCAACTCGATCTCTTGTTTCAATTCCTGCCGCAGCCCGAGCAAGAACGCCAGCTCGGCCACGACAAACAACGGCCCGACAATCAGCCCGCTGATGTCATCGACAAATGCCGGTTTGCGCCCTTCATAGTGATGCCCGACAAACTGGATCACCCAGCCGATCACGAACATCGCCAAGCCGCTGCTCAGCCAGACCAGGGTGCTCTGCTGCGCCAGCGTATGCCCGGCCCACACCGATAGCCCCATCAGTACGGTCATCAATACACCGAGCTTCAACTCCAGACGCAGGTAAAACCACGCCGAGGCCAGCGCCACCACAACGGCTGGAGATATCCACAGCCCGCCCAGCTCCCACTGCGGCCGAGACAGCAGGACAGCCACCGCCACCACGATCAGCGGAATGCCGATAAAGTGGCTGGCGATGTTGCGCGGGTCGCGGTGGTAGGCGGCGTATTGACTGAGGTGGTCGACGAGGTTTTTCATTGTTGTTCCTCCAGTGGGGTTGAATGCATCATCCCTCGGGATCCGCGTTCGCTCTGTCGGGCAGGCGACACTCCAGGAGTGGTTATGCAAATTCGTGCACGGTTGCTCAGCGGCCAGTGGTTCAGTCATTTGCCTGCATCTTTTCAGGATAGCCTGCTGGCGCTGGCCCGGGAGCGGCGGCTGACGGCGGGACAACGACTGTTCCAGCGTGGCGATGCGCCGTGCGGTCTGTACGCGGTGCTCGATGGCGCAGTGCGTATCGGCGCGGTGAGCGAGCAAGGCAAGGAGGCGTTGTTGAGTCTGGTTGAGGCGCCGCACTGGTTCGGCGAAATCTGCCTGTTCGATGGTCAGCCACGCACCCATGACGCCTATGCGGTCGGGCCGTGTACCTTGCTGAATATTCCCCAGGCGACGATGCTCAAATTGCTCGACGAACAGCCGCAGTACTGGCGGCATCTGGCGCTGTTGATGAGCCACAAATTGCGCCTGGCCTTCATCAATCTCGAACAGCTGAGCCTGCTGCCAGCCCCGGCACGTCTGGCGCATCGCTTGCTGATGATCGCCGAAGGCTACGGCGAACTCGACGCACCGCGTCGGGTGCTGCAACTGCCGCAGGAGCAGTTGGCAGCGATGCTGTCGCTGTCGCGGCAGACCACCAATCAGATCCTCAAGGATCTGCAGGGGCAGGGGATTATCGGGTTGGCTTACGGCGAGATCGAAATCCTCGATGCCGCAAGACTGCGTGCCCTGGCCACGATCTAAAAACTGAAACCGATCCAATGTCGGAACTGGCACCTGTGGCGAGGGGATTTATCCCCGCTGGGGCGCGAAGCGGCCCTGAAAAAGGGACTGCTGCGCACGCCAGCGGGGATAAACCCCTCACCACAAAGGCTCACTCCTACAAAGGATCTGTGTTTATCTTACGACCCGCGATAGGTCGAGAAACCGTACGGGCTCAGCAGCAGCGGGATGTGGTAGTGCTGATCTGTCTGCTTGACCTGAAAGATCACCGGAATTTCCGGGAAGAACGTCTCGTGCTTGATCTTCTGGTAGTACTCGCCGGTCTTGAACACCACGCGGTATTCACCTGCTTCAAAAGGCTGTTTGGCCGGGAAAAGCTCGGCGATCCGCCCTTGCTCGTTGGTGGTGCCTTGGGCCAGTGGTTGCCAGTTTTCGCCGACGTGTTTTTCCAAGGTGACATTGATGCCCGGTGACGGCAGGCCGTTTTCCAGGTTGAGCACGTGCACGCTCAGCGGATTGCCGGCGGCCAGCGCCAGGCTGGAAACAGCGCTCAGGCCGAGCACGGCGAGGGTCATGCGCAGGGTGGTCATGGTGTATCTCCTTAGTGGGAACGGGTGATGCTCAGGCCGGCTTTGTCGGCGGCGGCGCGGGCGCAGTTTTCGTCTTGTTCACCGCCGCCGGAACCGGCCACGCCCATGGCGCCGACCAGTTCGCTGCCGGCGAACAACGGAATGCCGCCGCCGAGCAAAAGCAATTCATCGAGGGTGTTGAGGTTGGCGGTTTCCGGGTTGCTGCGGGCGCGCTCGGCGAACAGCCGCGTCGGCGTCTTGGTCGACAGCGCGGTGTAGGCCTTGCGTTGGCTGGCGGCGGTGTTGTGCGGCCCGACGCCGTCACCACGCAACGTCACCAGCAAGTTACCGCCACGGTCGAGCACCGACACCGTGCCGGTGCAACTGCTCATCGCCTTGTCCGCCAGCCAGCGTGCGGTTTTCAGGTCGAGATCGGCGTGGCGCGGCAGTTCTGGCGTGGCACTTGCAGCGCCGCTGAGGCCGAGGATCAGGCTGGCGACAAGGTATTTGACGGTCATGTGCAGGCTCCGAATGGGAAGGTCTGCACCTTAACCGGCGCACTTCGTCAGAACCCCGTCAGGCGGATTACAAGTTTGTAATGGGCAACGGCGCCGAACACGCCTAGCCTGTGTGCCTGATCAATCGAGGTGTGCCATGCGTTTGCTGGTCGTAGAAGATGAAACCAAAACCGCCAACTTCCTCGCCAAGGGCCTGGGCGAGTCGGGTTTCGCCGTGGATGTTGCGCTCAATGGCCTCGACGGCCGCTATTTTATCGAGCAGCAGGAATACGACCTGATCATCCTCGACGTGATGCTGCCCGGTCTAAACGGCTGGCAATTGCTCCAGCTGATCCGCCAGCGCGGCGCTACACCGGTGCTGTTTCTCACCGCCAAGGACGCCATCGAAGACCGCGTCCGTGGTCTTGAGCTGGGCGCCGATGACTACCTGCTCAAACCCTTCGCCTTCGCCGAACTGCTCGCGCGCGTGCGCACGCTGCTGCGGCGCGGGCCGATGCGCGAAGCCGAGTCGTACAGCATCGCCGACCTGGAAATCGACGTGCTGCGCCGCCGGGTCAGTCGCGGCGGCCAGCGCATTGCCCTGACCAACAAGGAATTCGCCCTGTTGCAGCTGCTCGCCAGCCGCCAGGGCGAAGTGCTTTCGCGCACGCTGATCGCCTCGCAGGTGTGGAACCTGAATTTCGACAGCGACACCAACATGGTCGAAGTCGCCGTCCGGCGTCTGCGCGCGAAGGTTGACGACCCGTACATGCCGAAACTTATCCACACCGTGCGTGGCGTCGGTTATCAACTGGAAGCGCCGGACGATGTGGAGTAAGTCGATCGCCTGGCGATTGGCGCTGGCCTTCGCCATGGTCTGCGCGCTGGTGCTGAGCGCAATCGGCGTGTTTCTCTACCGCTCGCTGGCCTCGGAATTGGCCTTTCGTGACGACATGGCCCTGCTCGGTCGCCTCGAGCAAGTACGCGCCTTGCTCGCCGACAGCGACAGCCTCGACGCCTTGCAGGCGCGGCCACGGTTGTATCAGAACATGCTCGGTAATCTCGACAGTCTGCTGCTGGTGCGCCGGGCCGACGGCTCCAGCGTGATCACAATCAACCCGCGCCAGCGTGAATTGCCGGCGCTCAATGCATTAGCGCGAGAGCAAATGCCGCAGCGCCGTGACGTGCTCACCTGGCAGGCCAGTGACGGCGCGGAGCTGGCCTTGCTGTCCGGCCAGGCCCAAGGCCCCAACGGTGAAACCCTGACGGTGATCGCCGGCAAAGTGCTCAGCGAGCGCGAGCAGATGCTCGGCAGTTATCGCCTGCGTCTGTACCTGTCCGTCGGCCTCGGCGCGGTGCTCGCGTTTGCTCTGGGCCTGTTATTGCTGCGGCGTGGCTTGCGGCCTTTGCATCAGTTGAGCGAAGCGGTGCGCAGCATCGATCTGCGCAGCCTCGATCGACGCCTGCCCACCGAGGGCACACCGACCGAACTGCGCGAGCCGGTGCACGCGCTCAACACCATGCTGGCGCGGCTGGACGACAGCGTGCAGCGCCTGTCGCAATTCTCCGCCGACCTCGCCCACGAAATCCGCACGCCGCTGCACACCTTGCTCGCCAGCAACGGCCAGGCCCTGAACCATCCGCGCAGCACGGCCGAATATCAGGAAGTGTTGGCCTCGAACATGGAAGAGTTCGAACGGCTCAAGCGCATGGCCGAGAACCTGATGTTCCTCGCCCGCGCCGAACAGGCCGAACGTGCGCTCAATCTGCACACGCTGGACTTGCGCAACGTCGGCGACGAACTCTGCGATTACTTCGAAGCCCTGGCCGATGATCGCGATCTTCAACTGCAAAACCGCATGCACGGCGAACTGCTCGCCGACCAGCAACTGCTGCAACGCGCCCTCGGCAACCTGCTGGCCAACGCCGTACGCCACGCCGACCCCGGCACCCTGATCAGCCTGCAACGGTTCGATGAACCGGGTATGTGCTGGCTGCAAGTGCACAACCACGGCCCGGTCATCGCGCCTGAGCATCTGGGCAAACTGTTCGACCGTTTCTACCGCGTCGATCCTTCACGTGCGGAACCGGGAGACTCGGGCGGGCTGGGGTTGGCGATCGTGCAGTCGATCATGCAATTGCATGGCGGGCGGGTGCGGGTGAGGAGTGACGCCGACGGCACTGTTTTTGAGCTGGGGTTTGTGGGGCGCTGTTAAGACGTTAGCGATGGCTGACCATCTACGCTAAGCTCATTTAATTGCATTGTTTATAATGCAATTAAATTCTTTCTGGTGGATTTGCATTGTAAAAAATGCATTTGGGGCGGTGATGGAGAAAATTGGCGAGTTGATCAGAAGCTTGCGTAAGGCTGAAAAGCTGTCCCAACAAGCTTTGGCGCAGCAATACGGCATGAGCCGCGCAACAATCTCGGGGATTGAAAACAACACAATCTCGGAAATCGGTTTGCGCAAAGTCGAAGCCATTCTTAACGGATTCGGCTACGAATTGGCCGCAATCCCCCGCGCCTCTCGACGTCCGACACTCGACACGCTGCGCAAGGTGAACTTCCATGACTGAGGTATTGGACCGCTTGCAAGTCTGCGTCGGCGGCCACGAGGTTGGAAGATTGGGGCGCGGGAACGCAGGTGTCGACAGCGTGTTCAGCTATCGGGACGATGCGATTGATGAAAATGCCGTTTCGCTGACCATGCCGACACGCCTGGAAAGTTATGGTTGTGAACGCGGCATCCATCCGATATTCGAGATGAACCTGCCTGAGGGTGCGTTGCGCGATGAGTTGATGCGGCGGTTCAGCAAAGCCGTGCGCGGCTTCGATGACTTCGCTTTGCTAGGTATCGTCGGCCCGCATCAACTCGGACGTCTTTCGATCACGAGCGCATCGACAATTGATCGTCCGCCTGAAACCTCGCTCGCTGAGTTATTGGTTCATGATGGTGCGCAAGGTTTGTTCGAAGATCTTTTGCAGACTTACGGGCAGTATTCCGGGGTTTCAGGCGTGCAGCCCAAAGTATTGGTGCGTGACAGTGCCGCTGCAATAGACCGACTGACGCACCGAGGCTCGACTCATCTGGTCAAAGCCTTTCGTGCCGAAGAGTATCCCGAGCTGGCAACCAACGAATTTTTCTGCATGCGCGCTGCGCAACTTTGTGGCCTCGACGTGCCGCATTTCGAACTCAGCGAGCATGGCAAATTTCTCGTCATCGAGCGTTTTGACTTGAGCGACACCGGATACCTCGGTTTCGAAGACTTTTGCGTGCTCAACGGCTGGCCGTCGAAGGCCAAATACGACGGCTCTTACGAAGGAGTCGCACGGCAGATCAAGGCGTTTGTTTCGCCCTCATTGCTCAAGCACGCACTGGAAGCTTTCTTCAAGATTGTCGCTTTATCGGCGGCATTGAAAAACGGCGATGCCCACCTGAAAAACTTTGGCGTGCTCTATGAGGATTGTGGCGAGCACTCATTGATCAGGCTGGCTCCGGCATACGACATCATCACCACGTCGGTGTACATCAAGAGCGATAGCATGGCACTGCTGTTGGGCGGTTCGAAGGCGTGGCCCAAGCATAAAATGCTTACCAGGTTTGGTCGTACGGCCTGCAATCTGAGTGAAGCGCGTTGTAACCAGTTACTGCATATGGTCGCGCACGGTGTGCAGGAAGCGATGGGCGAAATGGCGGAGTACAGCGCAAATCATCCTGCCTTCGCGGAGGTGGGCGCTGCAATGATCGAACAATGGTCGGCCGGTCTGGCGCGCAGCCTGCGCAACAGTTGAAACTCAGCGCAACTGATCCCGAAACTGCCCCGGCGTCATTCCTGTCCAGCGCTTGAACGCGCGGCTGAAGCTGCTGGTGTCGGCGAACCCCAGCAGATAGCTGACTTCACTCAACGAGCACTGCGGGTCACGCAGGTGCAGCAGCGCGAGGTTTTCACGGCTTTCGTTGAGCAGGGTGTCGAAGCGACAGCCCTCATCCGCCAGATGCCGCTGCAGGCTGCGCAGGCTCAGGTGCAAGGCCTGGGCGATGCGTTCGGCGCTCGGTTCGCCTTCGGGCAGTTGTTCTTCAATGGCATCGCGCACCTTGCGCTCCCAGGTCAGCGGTTTGAGCTGGGCGAGGGTGCGTTTGAGTACGGCTTCGTTGTGTTCGGCCAGTTCCGGGTTGGCGTCGTCGAGGTGGCTGTCGAAGTCGCCGAGGGCGAATTCCAGGCGGTCTTCGGCGGCGCAAAAATGCACCGGCGCGCGGAAGACTTTGTGCCATTGCTGGGCGTCGCTCGGTTCGGGGCGGCGCAAGTACACCGCCAATGGTGCGTAATCACGGCCGAGGCGATTGCGGCAGGTGCGCACGTAGATCGCCGCGAAGGCGTCGATGGCTTCGACGGCCGGCGCCGGGTTGCCGGGCGGGATTTTCAGGCGGAATTGATAGCGGTCTTCGCTGCGGCTCAGCTCCAGTTCCAGCGCATCGCTGACCACCGGGTGATAGCGCACGATGCGCTCGAACACCTCGCGCAAGCTGCCGCTGGCCACCAGTGCATAACCGAGCGCGTGGAAGGTGGTCGGGCTGACGAAACGCGACACGCGCAAGCCCAGCGCCGGGTCACCGCTGGCCTGCACGGCGAGTGCCCACAGGCGCGTGGTACCGGACAGCGGATAGCGTGCGTTGGGGTCGTCCATCAGCGCTGGGTCGAGCCCGGCCTGTTGGCACAAGGCAAGACTGTCCAGCCCGAGCGCGTCGAGTTGTTTGCGCAAGGCGCGGGTCCAGCTGGCGAGGGAGGTCGGTTCCTTCATGCGGATTGGCGCGTCCGGTCAACAGGTTGGCGTTCTTGGCTAGCGCGGATCGAACCCCGGCAAGGCACGATGCATTCATCTTAGACCCGAGGATGGAAGCATGGACGGTACTTCTGCAAGCCCTGAACGACTGAATGCGGCGCAGCGCTCGGCACATATTCGCCAAGTGGTGCTGACCAAAGGTGCGCAATTGCGTGAGCGCTACCCGATTCTTCAGCATCAGGATGCCCTCGGTGCGGGGATTCTGGCGTTCGCGCTGGCCGGAATGATCGGCTCGGCGGCGCTGTACATCACTGGCCATATGGCCTGGTGGGCGTGCCTGCTACTCAATGCTTTTTTCGCCTCGCTGACCCATGAGCTGGAGCACGACCTGATCCACAGCATGTACTTCCGCAAACAACGCGTGCCGCACAACCTGATGATGGGCCTGGTCTGGCTGGCGCGGCCAAGCACGATCAACCCGTGGATCCGTCGTCATCTGCACCTCAACCATCACAAGGTTTCCGGCACTGAAGCCGATATGGAAGAGCGCGCAATCACCAACGGCGAGCCGTGGGGTTTTGCCCGTCTGCTGATGGTTGGCGACAACCTGATGTCGGCGTTTATCCGTCTGCTCCGCGCCAAGACCTGGGCACACAAGTGGAGCATCGGCAAACGCGTGCTCAAGGTCTACGCACCGCTGGCGCTGCTGCATTGGGGCGCGTGGTATGTGTTTCTCGGCTTTCACGCGGCCAATGGCATTGCGCATTTGCTCGGCTCGCCCATCGAGTGGTCGGCCACCACGCTTTCGGTGATGCAGGTGATCGATATCGCCGCCGTGGTGATCATCGGGCCCAACGTACTGCGCACTTTTTGCCTGCACTTCATCAGCTCGAACATGCATTACTACGGCGACGTCGAACCGGGCAATGTGCTGCAGCAATGTCAGGTGCTGAACCCTTGGTGGCTGTGGCCGTTGCAGGCGTTCTGCTTCAACTTCGGCAGCAGTCACGGGATTCATCATTTTGTGGTCAAGGAGCCGTTTTACATTCGTCAGATGACCGTGCCGGTGGCGCACAAGGTGATGCGCGAGATGGGTGTGCGGTTCAATGATTTCGGCACGTTTGGCCGGGCGAACCGGTTTGTGCGCAGAGATGAGGAAGTGGTGTCCGGGGAAGCGGTGGAGGCCTGACAGATGCCCTCACCCTAACCCTCTCCCAAGGGAGAGGGGACTGATCTAGCTGTTTATGCTGGATACATCGACCTGAAATTTCGAGCCGACCTCAGGTTGGAAAAGCATGAAGATCTGCTCCCTTTCCCCCTCTCCCTCAGGGAGAGGGCTGGGGTGAGGGGGGCTTTTGATCTTGGTTCAATCCGGCTGAAACGGCGAAGCACTGAGGATCACTCCGGTCTCTTCCACATACCGCTGCCAATGCCCGATCAAGTCAGTGAGTTTCTGCGGCTGACTCAACGCCAGATCATGAATCTCCCCTGGATCGCTCGCCAGATCATAAAGCTGCCAGGTCGCTGGCCCGACCGGTCCGGGAATCCACACCGCCTTCCACGACCCTTGGCGAATCGCCCGGCGTCCGAACAATTCCCAACCGGTGACCGTATGCTCGTCATGCACCTGCGCGGTCTCGCCGGACAGGAAGCCCAGCCACGACTTGCCGCGCAGTGGCGCCACGGCTTTGCCTTTCCACTGTTTGCCCGGATGCCGCACGCCAGCCAGATCGAGAATGGTCGGGGTGATGTCCATCACCGTGCCGAAACCATGGCTGATCTGCCCTTTCAGCGGCAGTTGTGGATAGTGCAGCAGCGCCGGCACGCGGATCCCGCCCTCGGTGGTGAAAGCCTTGAACAAGCGTGACGGCGCGGTTGCCACTTGCGCCCAGTTCGGCCCGTACCAGACGTAGGAATTGGCCCGGCCGATGTTGTCGAGGCTGTTGTCGTAATGCTGGTTGAGGTAGGTCATCAGCTCCGGGCCGAACTTGGGGAACGCTTCCAGCAGCGCGCCTTCGGCCCCGTTGTCGGACATGAACAGGATGAAGGTGTTGTCGAGCTGTCCCTGCTGGCGCAGGTAATCGACGACCCGGCCGATGTTCCAGTCCATGCGCTCGACCATCGCCGCGTAGACCTCCATGGCTCGTGCGGAAATCTGCTTTTGTTCATCGCTCAACGCGTCCCACTGCGCGCTGAGCTGAATCAGCGGGTGCGGCTCGACGTCCGCGTCGATCAGGCCCAGCGCCTTGAGTTTTTCCAGGCGTTCGAGGCGCAGCACTTGCGGGCCGGCGTCATAACGGCCACGGTATTTCTCGACGATCTCGGCCGGTGCCTGCAATGGCCAGTGGGGCGCGGAGAAGGGTAGGTAAGCGAAGAACGGCCGGGTCTGATCGCGTTCCTTGAGGTACTGCAGCAGCTTGTCGCCGAAGGCATCGGAGGAATAGAAATCCTTTGGCAACTCGTCAACAAACTGATCGTCCTCGATGTACAGCGCCGGGGTGGATTTCAGCAGGCCCGGCGTTTGCTCATCGTAGGTCGGCTCGAAACCATAGTGGTTGGCAGCGCCCGGCAACAGTGAAAACGAACGCTCGAAACCACGCGCATGGGGCGCCAGTTCAGCCTTCAGCCCCAAGTGCCATTTGCCGCTCATCAAGGTTTGATAGCCGGCCTCGCGCAGCAGCTCGGGCAGGGCGACGACGCGGTCATTCAGGTAGCCTTCGTAACCAGGTTTGCCGATCAGTTCCGGGGTCAACGCTTCGGCCATGGTGCCGATGCCGGCGATGTGGTGATCGGTGCCGGTCAGTAGCATCGAACGCGTCGGCGAGCAGGTTGGTGCGGTGTGAAAATCGGTCAGACGCAGACCGTTGTGGGCCAGCGCATCGAGGTTCGGCGTAGCGATTTCGCCGCCGAACGCGCCGATGTCGGAAAAGCCCAGATCGTCGGCCAGAATCACTAGAAAGTTGGGACGTTGCGGCATCGCGAAACTCCTGTTCAGCAGGCAATGAACGTCAGCGGCAGATCGCGGATCTGCACCGCTGCGCTCGGTTGGTAATGGTCATCACTGGTCAGCTCGTGCAGCAGTTCTTCGCGCAGCTGATGAAAGTCGTAACTGCTGCGCTGGCGCGGGTGCGGCAGGGCGATGTCGACCACTTGCTTGATCCGCCCCGGACGCGGCTCCATCACCACCACGCGGTCGGCCAGAAAAATCGCTTCCTCGACATCGTGGGTCACCAGAATCGTGGTGATCTGTGCCCGCTCGCGGATCGCCAGCAGCTCGTCCTGCATTTGCTGGCGGGTCAGTGCGTCGAGGGCGCCGAAGGGTTCGTCGAGCAACAGGATTCGCGGGCTGGCGACGAGACCGCGAGCAATCGCCACGCGCTGCGCCATGCCGCCGGAGAGTTGATGCGGATAGGCCGCGGTGAAATCGCTGAGGCCGACCAGCTCGATAAAGTCTTTGATGCGTTGTTGCTTCTGCGCTCCGCTCAGCGGTTCATTGACCAGGCCCAGGCCGATGTTGTCGGCGACTGTCAGCCACGGGAACAGACGATGTTCCTGAAAGACGATACCGCGCTCGCCGCCGATGCCGCTAACGGCCTTGCCATCGACACTGATGTGCCCGCGAAACTCGGTGTCGAGGCCGACCAGCAAACGCAGCAATGTGGATTTGCCGCAGCCGCTGGAGCCGACGATGGCGACGAATTCGCCCTCGGCAATGTCCAGGTTGAATTCGCGAATCGCCTCCAGTTCGAAACCGTTGACGGCGAAGGATTTGCCTACCTGGTTGAAGCTGACAATTGGTGCGTTCATGCGTGTCTCCAGCGGGTCGCGCGAATTTCCAGGCGTTGGCCGATCAGGTTGAGCAGGGCGCCGGTGAGGCCGACCAGCAGCATGCCGGCCATGATCAGATCCATGCGCAGCAGCTGCTGCGCGCCGATCATCTGACTGCCGATGCCGCCATTGGACGGCATGAAATATTCAGCGCCGATGGTGCCGAGCCAGGCGTAGATCAGGCTCAATCGCAGCCCGGCGAAGATCCCCGGCGCAGCACCGGGCAGGACCAGTCGACGCAGGCGCTGGCCGAGGCCGAGGCGCAGCACTTGCGCGGCTTCGTTGAGTTGCGGCGAGAGGTTGGCGACGCTGCGCTGGGTGGCGATGAACAGCGGGAAGAAGGCGGCGAGAGCGACGAACACCCACTTGGCCAGTTCGCCGAGACCGAACCACGCGGTGAGCAGTGGCACCCAGGCGAAAATCGCGATCTGCCGCAGTGCGGCGAGTGTCGGGCCGAGCAGGCGTTCGCTGAGACGTGACATGCCGAGCAGCAAGCCCAGGGCGAAACCGAGGCCGCCACCGATCAGCAAGCCGCCCAGGGTGCGGCTCAGGCTCAGCGCCATGCCGTTGACCAGCGTACCGTCGAGCAGTCCGTCCCATGTCGTGCTCAGCACAGCCGCAGGGCTGATCAGAATATTCGCGTCGACCCAGTGCTGATCATTGGCGTGTTGCCAGAGCGCCAACAAGCCCAGCGGCAACAGCCACGGTTGCAGGCGTTGCCAGCCCTGATAGCGCGGGCCGCGTGTGATTTGCGCGGTGGCCGGGTGCGGCCAGTGCACCAGTCTGCGGTCGAGCAGGCCGATGCCGCGATCCATCGCCACGCCGATCAGACCGATGACCACGATGCACACGAACACGATGTCGAGCATGAACAACTGCCGCGCCCAGACCATCAGATAGCCGATGCCTTCGCTGGAGGCCAGCAGCTCGACCGCCAGCAACGAGGTCCAGCCGGCAGCGAGTGCCAGGCGCACGCCGGCCATGAACGCCGGCAGCGCAGCGGGAAGCACCAAGCGCCAAATCAGCAAGCGCGGCGGCAGGCGCAACACGGCGGCGGCTTCGCGCAGTTTCGGTTGTGCATCGCGCACACCAACCAGTGTGTGCAAGGTCACCGGCACCACAATGGCCTTGATCAGCACCACCAGTTTCAGCAGTTCGCCGATGCCGAAAAACACCATGAACAGCGGAATCCACGCCAGCGTCGGCACCTGCGCCAATCCGGCGAATGTCGGAAAAACCAGGCGCTCCAGACGTCGACTGAAGCCCAGTGCGGCGCCAAGCACCGCGCCGGTCGAAACGCCTGCCAACAAGCCCCGGAACAACCGTTGCAGGCTGATCCACAAATGACTCCACAACTCGCCTTGGGCCAGTTCCACAGCGCTGCTCCACACCAGCGATGGCGCCGGCAGGATCTGCTCGCTCATCCACTGATTGCGCGCGGCCAGCCACCACAGGACGAACAGGCTGACGGGCAACAGCCAGGGCAACAGGCGTTGATTCAGGCTCGGCCAGGTGCGACGGCTTTTCCGCGGCGGCGCGGCCAGCGGCAGGCTGAGCAGAGATTGACGGGCCATGGGTGACCTCCGTTGTCGGGTTGCATGGCGAACCGCTTTTCATGTGGCAGCGAGCCTGCTCGCGAATGGCTGTTTCAGGCAGCACTGATGTCGGCTGGCATTGCCTCTTCGCGAGCAGGCTCGCTCCCACACTGGGTTTCGTCATATATGAAACTGATCTAACAAACTTGCGTTAGATGCTATCGGGAGATAAGCGAATCCATTTAAGGCTTGCCTGCTTGCGCGCATCCAATGCATTCGAAGAATATTTTCGATGCTGTTAATGCATATCGCGCTGCAAGCCGCACACGCCCTCACTTAGGTCGTATGGATATAAAAATGTGCATTTATAGTATTTAAGTGAAGGTATGCATCCAGCCTACTTTCGGCTCCTTAGCGATCAAGGAGCCGCACCCATGAACCTTCCCTTCAAACGAATCATCAGCCTGCTGGCCGCCCCGGCGCTTGCAGGCTTTCTTGCGCTTGGCGCCCAAGCCGAAGAACTCAAGGAAATCCGCATCGCCGTGCCCGACCTCAGCGCCGGCACTCAACACAGCGGCGGCGGCATCGTCGATGTGCTGCGCGATCAGCAGATCTTCGAAAAGGCCTTCGCCGAGCAGGGCATCAAGATCCAGTGGAGTTTCTTCAAGGGCGCCGGGCCGGTGATCAATGAGGCGTTTGCCAACGGCCAGGTTGATCTGGCCTATCTCGGCGACCTTGCCGCGATCATCGGCAAATCCAATGGTCTGGACACGCGCCTGCTCAGCGCCACGGCGCGTGGGGTCAAGCAATACCTCGGCGTGGTGCCCGGCTCGGGAATCAAGACCCTGCAGGATCTCAAGGGCAAACGCGTGGCGATCTTTCGCGGGACGGCGACGCAGCTGTCGTTCGATGCGGCGCTGGCCAGTCAGGGCCTGAGCGAGAAGGATCTGAAGGTGATCAATCTGGATTTCAACGCGGCGGTCTCGGCGCTCGCGGCCAAGCAGATTGATGCCTCGTGGGGCAGCTCCGCGCTGAGTGCCTTGCAAGCCAAAGGCCTGGCGGAATTGCCGCTCACCACCAAGGACCTTGGCGGCGCTGGCAGCGTGCAGGCGGTGTTGCTGGGTAATGGCAAGTTTGTCGACGCCCATCCTGAGGTCATTGCGAAACTGCTCAAGGCGCAGCAGCAAGCGGTCGAGTGGCTGACGCAGGACAGCAACAAGGATGCGTATGTGCAGCTGGTATCAGGGCTGGCCAGTTATCCGCCGGTGATTCTGGCTCAGGATCTGAAGGATCAGAATCTCAGCGAGATTTTCCCGTCGACACTGGATCCGGTGTTCTTGAGCGGCCTGCAGGACAAGGTCGACCTGGCGGCGCAGCAGAAGCTGATCCGCAAGCCGTTCAAGGTCAGCGATTGGGTGGCGCCAGAGCTTTCTGCAGCCAGGCTTTAGATCTCCAGCGTCTTTCCAGATCGTTCCCACGCTCCGCGTGGGAATGCAGCCGAGGACGCTCCGCGTCCTTTGTGACGCAGAGCGTCACGGGTTTCATTCCCACGCAGAGCGTGGGAACGATCGGCGTGTGCCACGAAGGTTTTTCAGACGGCGACGCTGACGTCCTGCCGATCCACCGCGACCAACGTCTCGATCATTGCCCTCGCCGCCGGCGACAACCGGAATCCGGTGCGGCTGACGATGCCGCAGCGGGCGTTCATGCTTTCGAGGTTCTGCGGCAGGTTGCGCCAGTGCAACAGCACCAGCGAACCCTTGGCGACATCCTCAATAAACGCCTCCTCCGTGCCGACGCCGATTGCATTGGATTGCAGCACCACTTTGACCAGTGCCGGAAAGTGCTCGGTCTCGATGGTCGGCGAGAAATCGATGCGCCCGCTGAGATTCGCCAGCAGCTTGCGAATGCCCGGCGGGATCAGGGTGGCGGCCAGCGGGTAGTCGAACATGTCGTTGGTCGACAGGCTTTCCTTGGCCAGCAACGGATGCCCCGGCCGGCAGAAAAATACCCCGCGCTTGGGCGTCAGCGGTTGCGTCTGGAAATTCGGATCGGACTCGAAATGACGGATGTCGGCGATGAAGAATTCGATCTCTTCGCGGCTCAGCGCGCGGCTGAGTTTTTCCCAGTTTTCCACCTGAAAACAGGTGCGCACTTTCGGATGCGCATTGATGAACTGCGCCACCGCATCCGGCACCAGTTTCACCGCTGGCGCCGGCCCGCAACCAAAATGCACTTCGCCGGCGTCGAGCTTGGTCATTTGCGTCACTTCAGCGCTGAGCAACGCTGCGCCCTGCACCAGGCTCAAGGCATGTTGCAGCACCACCTGGCCCTCGGGCGTCGGACGCAGATCCTTGTTGCCGCGATCGACCAGCACGCAACCGAACTCCTGCTCCAGTCCCTGAATGCTGCGGCTGAACGCCGGTTGAGTGATGCCCATGGCGTCTGCCGCACGGACAAAACTGCGGTGTTCGTTGAGGGCGATGAAGTAGCGCAACTGGCGAAGATCCATATGCTTTTCCGGCATCCTAAAAATAGCTCGAAGGCATTTGCGACGAGGGTTGCTTGAGGTTTTAAATGCAACCTCTTATTCCGTCAACGAAGCATACGAATATCTGTTAGATATAAATAGAATATACATAGAGCGTTGTTTCGCTGCCGCCAAAACCGCAAACCGTCGATGAGGGTCTTCCCATGAGCAATGCCGCACTCGCCGTAAAACCCGTTTCTCAAGCGCTGGATATTCACCCGGTAGCCGGTCGTATCGGTGCCGAAATCCGCGGCGTGCACCTGTCCGGTGAGCTGGACGCCGCCACTGTCGAGGCCATCCAGCAAGCCTTGGTCGAATACAAAGTGCTGTTCTTCCGCGAGCAGACGCAGCTCGACGAGCAGCGTCAGGAAGCCTTCGCCCATCTGCTTGGCGAACCGGTGGCACACCCGACCGTGCCATCGCGCGAAGGCACCCGTTACCTGCTCGAGCTGGACGGCGCCGAAGGTCAGCGCGCCAACTCCTGGCACACCGACGTGACTTTCGTCGACGCTTACCCGAAAGCCTCGATCCTGCGCTCGGTGGTCGCCCCGGCCTTCGGCGGCGATACGCTGTGGGCCAACACCGCAACGGCATACAGCGGCTTGCCGAGCGAGCTGCGTGAGCTGGCCGACAAACTGACCGCTGTGCACAGCAACGAGTACGACTACGCCGGTGCGAAGCCGGACGTCTCGGCAGAGAAGCTGGAGCGCTATCGCAAAGTCTTCACCTCGACTGTCTACGAAACCGAGCACCCGGTGGTGCGCGTGCACCCGATCAGCGGCGAGAAGAGCTTGCTGCTGGGGCATTTCGTCAAACGCATCAAAGGTTATTCACAGGCAGATTCGGCACACCTGTTCGGTTTGCTGCAGAGCCATGTGATCCGCCAGGAAAACACCGTGCGCTGGCGCTGGCAGGCTGGAGATGTGGCGATCTGGGACAACCGCTCGACGCAGCATTACGCGATTGATGATTACGGCACCCAGGATCGCGTGGTGCGCCGGGTGACGCTCAAGGGCGAGGTGCCAGTGGGGGTGAGTGGGCAGCGAAGTCAGACCATCAAAGGTCCGGATATCGTCGGCGTCTGATTGGCCTCTTCGCGAGCAGGCTCGCTCCCACATTGATCGTTCCCACGCTCTGCGTGGGAATGCCTCAACGGACGCTCTGCGTCCGGTTTTGGGACGCGGAGCGTCCCGGGCTGCGTTCCCACGCGGAGCGTGGGAATGATCATTTGATCACAGCTACCACACACCAATCTGAACAACCTTCTCGGTTTCCGGCTCACCATAACGAAACCGCTGCCCGCGCAAATCGATCTCCGGATGGCTGATCGTCGTCCGTCGCTTCAGCCCGCGCATCCACTCAAACAGATACCCCGCATGCTCCTCGCGCACCGCCGCGTACGCCGGGTCCTCACCCAGATCATTCAGCTCCTGCGGATCATTCAACAGATCAAACAACTGCGGTCTAAACCCGTCGTACGCCAAGTATTTCCAGCGCTCGCTGCGCACCATGGTCATGCGGCAACGGTCGATCGGCTGGCCGAGTCGCTCGCGTGCCGGGGCCTGAAAGGCGTAGTCGTATTCGCTGATTGCATAGCGGCGCCAATCGGGATTTTCCCCGTGCAGCCACGGGATCAATGAACGCCCTTCCAGCCGGTGTTCCGCGCCCGCTAATCCCAACGCTTGAAGAAACGTCGGCAACGCATCAATGGTTTCCGCCAGCCGCTCATCGACAGTGCCGCGAGTGACATCCGCCGCCGCCCGAGGGTCGCGCACGATCAACGGCACGCCCACCGCCTGCTCAAGCAAAAACTCCTTCTCACCGAGCCAATGATCGCCAAGGAAATCGCCGTGATCGCTGGTGAACACGATCAACGTGTCATCCCAACGCCCGTAGCTCTGCAGAAAATCGAACAGCCGCCCCAACTGATCATCCACTTGCTTGATCAGGCCCATGTAGGTGGGGATTACATTCAATCGTACTGAATCGCGGGAGAAGTTGAGGCTTTCCTCATGTTGGCGAAAGGCAATGTATACGGGGTGTTTGCTGGCTGCGGAGGGCGTCGCGCGGACCGCTTCGAGAATCGATTTCGTACTGTACAAGGCGTGGTACGGTGCCGGTACGATGTAGGGCCAATGCGGTTTGATGTACGAGAGGTGTAAACACCAGGATTTCTCGCCTTGCTCGGTGATGAAGTCGATGGCGCGATTTGTAGTGTAGACAGTCTCTGAGTGTTGCTCGGGAATTCGTGCTGGCAAATTCGCATGACGCATTTTCCAGCCGCTGAGGATTTCGCCGTTCTCGCCTTCGGCGGCGTTCGCCCAGTCGTGCCAGGGATTCTTGCCATCGAAGCCCTGCGCGCGCAGGTATTGGGTATAGGGCGCGGATTCGCGCTTGTCGTCGAATGAAGCATCGTCGGGGTAGATGCCGTCGTGGCGCAGATACGGTTCGAAGCCGACCTCATTGAGCAACTCGGCTTGCGCGCTTTGCGGGTTGATCGCCAGACGCTGCAAGGCGTCGACATTGGCCGTCGCATGGGTCTTGCCGACCAGCGCGGTGCGGATGCCGTGAGGTCGCAGGTAATCGCCGATCGTCAATTCATCCAGCGGCAACGGCACCGCGTTCCAGGCCACTTGATGGCTGCTGACATAGCGCCCGGTGTAGGCCGACATCCGCGACGGGCCGCAGATCGTGCCTTGGGTGTAGGCGCGGCTGAAACGCACCCCTTGAGCTGCGAGGCGATCGATATTCGGTGTATGCAGATCGCCGACAATTCCGATCGCCTCCGAGCGCAACACCACACTCAATAGACTCGAGCCGTTTTCGCATTCCACATTCGGGGTGAAATCAGGGCGGCCACTGAGGTCGACGATGACCTTGCGCAGGTTCGGCGGGCGGATGCTGGCCGCCAGTGGATAACTCAGCAATTGCTCGGCAGTGATGCGTTCAAACGCCGTCAGTGGATGCCCGGCGCGGCAGCAGAAATGCCATTTGCGTGCCCGCAAGCGGTAGGTCTGGTAATCCGGATCGGCCTCGAATTGCCGGGTATCGGCGACGAAGAATTCGAACTCTTCGCTGAGCAGGCGTTTGCTCAGGCTCTGCCAGTCATCGACCAGAAACTGTACGCGCGCCTTCGGGTAGCGGCCGATGAATGCGCCGATCGCGCGCGGGATCAATCCGGCGGCTGGCGCCGGCCCGCAACCAAAGCGCAATTCCCCGGCCTCGAGGCCATTGAACTGGCTGATCTCATTGGCCATCTGCTGCGCACCGCTGACCAGTCGCCGCGCATGTTCGAGCAGCACATGGCCCTGTTTGGTCGGCGGCAATTCCTTGCGCCCACGGTCGACCAACTGGCAGCCGACGCTGTGTTCCAGTGCTTGGATGCTGCGGCTGAATGCCGACTGCGACAGGTTCACCGCCTGCGCGCCAGCGACAAAGCTGCGTTGCTCAACCAGAGCGATGAAGTGACGCAATTGGCGCAAGTCGATATGCATTTTTCACATAAAAAATATCCGGGAAATGCATTGGATATGCATTAGGTCGACTCCTTATAAAGGCAATCTCTTATGCAGTAAATATTTGTAAATCCATAAATAAATAACTGAAAAGAATATGCAGCACTGAAGATGTCTGTGTGTTTTTTGACCAGGAGCCGCGCCATGAGTCCGTTGAATCTCGCGTTACCCCCATCTCCCCGACGGCTCAAACGCCTGCCTTTGGCGCTGTTGCTGGCAGGCAGCGCCACCTGGACTCACGGCTATGCCGCCGAAGCCGAAACCCCTCCGCCCGTCCCCGCAGGCACAGCGGCGGCCAGCGGTTCCCAGCTGGAAACCGTGACCGTCACCACGCGCCGCCGCGAAGAAAGTTCGCAAGACGTGCCGACGCCAATGAGCGTGGTCAGTGGGCAGAATCTGGAGACGCAACGGGTTTACCGGATTCAGGACTTGCAGCAACTGGTGCCCAGCGTCAACGTCGCTTACATGCATGCGCGCCAGTCCAGCGTGTCGATCCGTGGCTTGGGTAACAACCCGGCCAGTGATGGCCTGGAAGGCAGCGTTGGCCTGTACATCGACAACGTTTATCTGGGCCGTCCGGGGATGGCGGTGTTCGATCTGATGGACATCGAGCAGCTCGAAGTCTTGCGCGGTCCGCAAGGCACGCTGTTCGGCAAGAACACCACCGCCGGGGTTATCAACATCAGCACCCGCGCGCCCAGTTTCACACCGGAACGCAGTATCGAAACCTCGGTCGGCGAGGACGGTTATTTCCAGACCAAGGGCACGATTTCCGGACCGCTCAACGACCAGCTGGCCGGGCGCTTCTCGGCGTATCGCACGCGCAGTGACGGCGACATCAAGAACGAATACGACGGCCACGACCTCAACGGCGGCTCCCGCGAGGGCTTCCGCGCGCAGCTGTTGTTCAAGCCCAATGAAGATTTCAATCTGCGCTGGATCGGCGATTACAACGAAGAAGATTCCAGCGCCGGCACTCGCGTGTTGTACAACACAGGGCCGACCATCAACGGCGTCAACCTGTATGAATCGCGGGCCAGTGCAGCCGGGGCAACGCTGGTCAACGGCCGGCATCGCAAGGTCAATCTCGATAACGACCAGCACGTCACCGTGCATCAGGGCGGCACGTCGGTGGAAGCCAACTGGACGTTGCCGAGCGACTTCACCCTGACGTCGGTCAGCTCTTATCGTTTCTGGAATTTCACCCCGCGCAACGACGATGGCCTCAACGTGCCGGCCAGTTACAACGCCGGCGTGTCGGTGGAAGACAAACAGTATTCGCAGGAATTTCGCCTGGCCTCGCCCAAGGGTGAGTTCTTCGATTATGTGGTCGGCGCCTACTATTTCGGCTCGGATCTGGACAACAAATCCTTCTCCTATTACGGCCCGCAGGCCGATATCTGGAATGGCACACCGGCGGGCAGCCTGGCCAACGTCACCAGCGTCGGCAACGGCCATATCCAGACCGACAGTTTCGCCCTGTTTGCCCAAGGCACCTGGCACCTGAGCGAACGTCTCGATTTCACCGCCGGGGTGCGTGGCACCTACGAAGAGAAAAACGCCTCGGTCGGCCGCAACGCGCCGGTCGGCGGTGTAGCTGTGGCCGGCGCGGCAGCCAATGCGCGTCGCGGCCGTGCCGGCGTCTACGATTCCGGTGACTTGAATCAGTACAGCTCCAGCCCCTCGGGACTGCTCAACCTGAGCTATCGCATCACCGATGATGTGCTCGGTTACGCCACGCTGTCCCACGGCGAGAAATCCGGCGGGGTCAACCTCGCGGTCGGCTCCGCACCTACCGCTGGCGCCGACTCGTTATTGATCGGCACCGAGCGCGCCAACAACGCCGAACTCGGTTTCAAAAGCACCCTGTGGGATCGCCGCCTGCAACTCAACGCCAACGTATTCTGGACCCAGGTCAACGCCTACCAGACCAATGCCTACGACGCCGCCAACCGCGTGCAATACCTGACCAACGCAGGCTCGGTGCGCTCGCGCGGCATCGAGTTCGAAAGCACCGTGGTGCCGTTGCGTGGCCTGACGCTGAACTTCAACGGTTCGTACAACGACGTCAGCTACCTCTCGTACAAGGATGCACCGTGCCCGCCGGAAGTCAGCCAGGCACCGGGTGCACCGGCCTCCTGCGATCTCAGCGGCCATCAAGTCGTCGGCGCGTCGAAATGGATCGGCAACGCCAACGGCGAATACAAATGGAATCTGGCTAACGGCTTCGAACCCTACGTCACCGGCAGCTACGCGTTCCGCTCCAAAGCGGTGGGCACGGTCGAGGATTCCGATTACGGGCAGATCCCCAGTTACGCGGTGGTCAACCTTTCCACCGGCCTGCGCGGCGATTTCAATCAGGGCCAGTGGGATGTCTCGCTGTGGCTGAAAAACGCCTTCGACAAAACCTACTACACGACCCTGTGGACCGGCGGTAACGGCGGCTATGAAGGCCTGCTCGGCACGCCACGGACCCTGGGTGTTACAGGACGCTACGACTTCTGATCGGGCTATCAAGGCGCTGATCTGGACATGGCCGTTCAACCAGTCCTCAGCGGCGCCGGCAAGCAGACGCAGCTGATCGATAGCGACGACGGCAATGGCGCATGACGTCGGCAATCAGCGAACCAAAAACAGCCTTTCAAGGCGTTAACGGATGCCGTAGCCGAATACTTTTCATGCCGTAAAAGCATGGCGTTTATGGCAGATCGCTGCAGCCCTTGTAGTGCGCGGCTTCGGTAAAAACGGATGATTTGTATATTCCTTGAAGGCCTATGCATAACGTTAAAGATTGCTTTCGGTGATAAGCGTCCACAGCCAATGATTGCCCCATCGACTACGCCGTGGGGGCTTCAAGAATGGCGGGTCGATCACTTTGGCTCGTAGAACGAAAGAGACCGCAGGGAGTTGAACAATGGGCAATGTCCAGACCGCCGCCAGCGCAGGGGAATTGTTGTGGCGGCACACGCCGAGTGGCGAACTGGTCGATCTTGGCCGGCCGCACCGTGTGCCGTTGGGACAGTTGCGTTTGCAGCGTGCGCCCAAGGGCATTTTGAGTCGGCGCGAAACCCTTCTGCTCGGTGTGCTCGCGTTGATCGTGCACGGTGCAGTGATTTATTGGGTCAGCCAGAAACCGACGCCGGTGCTGCCGGTGGTACCGCCGGAAATTCCGCCGATGACCATCGAGTTTTCACGCCCGGCTCCGCCCGCGCCGCCGGTTGTTGCGCCGCCACCACCGGCGCACGTGGTCGAGCCACCACCGCCAGTGGAGGATGAGTTGGCGGTGAAACCGCCGCCGCCCAAGCCGATCGCCAAACCCAAACCGGTGGTGAAACTGCCGCCCAAACCCGCGCCGAAGCCGGTAGAGCAGCCGCCGGCGCCAACGAAACCGGCAGCCCCGGTCGCAGCGCCAGCGCCCCCCGCGCCACCGGCACCTGCGCCCGTTACCCCGGCTTCAGCCAATGCTGCATACCTGAAAAACCCGGCGCCGGAATATCCGTCGCTGGCCCAGCGGCGCGGTTGGGAAGGCACGGTGTTGTTACGGGTGCATGTGTTGGCCAGCGGCAAACCGGGCGAGATTCAGATTGCCAAAAGCAGTGGTCGGCAACAGCTCGACGATGCGGCGCTGAATGCCGTCAAGCGCTGGAGTTTCGTCCCGGCCAAGCAGGGTGATGTCGCCCAGGACGGCTGGGTCAGCGTGCCCATCGATTTCAAGATTCATTAAACCGAAACCAAATTCGCGCGAAATGTTTATACGAGGGAACACATCATGACGTTACTGGCATCTCCACTGGAATCCATCGAAAGCGCGGTGATCTGGCTGCTGGTGGGTTTTTCCGTCGCCACTTGGGGCCTGGCGTTGCTCAAGGCTGTGCAGTTCGGTCGTCTGAAAGCGCAGGATCGGCGCTTTCATAAACGCTTCTGGGCAGCTTCGAGTCTGGATGTCGCGGCAGAGTTGAGCGAAACCCAGCCCGGCGCCGCAGCGCGAGTGGCGCAGGCTGGCTATGCAGCGATCCAGGTGGGCGAGGCGCCGCAGGCGAATGATCTGAGCCAGGCGATCAACCATCAGGATCGCCTCGAGCGTGCCTTGCGCCAGCAGATCGTCCGCGAGCGCCGTTCGCTGGAAACCGGTCTGGCGGTGGTCGCGAGTATTGGCAGCACCTCGCCGTTCATTGGTTTGTTCGGCACGGTGTGGGGAATCATGGAGGCCTTGAAAGGCATCAGCGCCGCCGGTTCGGCGAGCCTGGAAACGGTGGCCGGGCCGATCGGTGCGGCACTGGTCGCGACTGGCGTGGGGATCGCCGTCGCGGTGCCGGCGGTGCTGGTTTACAACTACTTTCTGCGTCGTCTGAAATTGACCGCGGCGGATCTCGATGACTTCGCCCACGACTTCTACAGCCTGGCGCAGAAGAGCGCGTTCCGCGTGCTGATCCACCCGACCGCACACAAGGTGGCAACGTCGGGCAACGCGGCAAAAGTGAAGGAGGCGTCCTGATATGGCCTTCTCCACGCAAGACACGGATGAGGTGCTCAGCGAAATCAACGTGACGCCGCTGGTAGACGTGATGCTGGTGCTGCTGGTGGTGTTTATCGTCACCGCGCCGCTGCTGACCAACGCGATCCCGATCAACCTGCCGAAGACCGAAGCGGTGGCTCCGGTCGAGCAGAAGGATCCGCTGGTGGTGAGCATCGACGGCGCCGGCAAGCTGTTTATCAACAAGGACCAGATTCAGCCCGACTTGCTCGAATTCAACCTCAAGTCGGCCAAAGCCAAGGACCCGGAGGTGCGCGTGCAATTGCAGGCCGATGATGGGGTGAATTACGGCGAAGTGGCGCGAGCCATGGCTTCGATCGAACGGGCGGGGATTACCAAGTTGTCGGTGATTACTGCGCGGTAACAGATTTTCGTTTTTCCGGGGCCGTCTCCTTGGCAGGGTGCGGCCCTTTTTTTGCGTTCGGTTTTTGAAAAAGCCCCTCACCCTAGCCCTCTCCCGGAGGGAGAGGGGACTGACCGGGGTGTCTGGCGGCTATACATCGATATGAGAAATCCAATCGAACTCAAGATTTGAAGAACCTGAAGATCGGCTCCCTTTCCCCCCTCGCCCCCTTGGGGGAGAGGGTTGGGGTGAGGGGGAGGAATCTTATGCCCTACACAAATCACATATTCGATACAGGTCTTAATAAATAGCTTCTTATTCCTTAACCAATATAACTCCGCTCCCTATACTCGACCCGGAACAGACACGACGCAGGAGAGCTCCCCATGCGCAACGAATCAATCCGCTACCTGATTGTGCCGGGCTGGCAAGGATCGCCAGAAGATCATTGGCAAAGCCATTGGCAGAACAGCCTGCCAAACAGCGCGCGGGTCGAGCAGGCCGATTGGCTGACGCCGCGCCGTGAGGACTGGGTCGCCGCGCTGGCCGAAGCGATTGCCGCCGACAGCACGCCGGTCATTCTCATCGCTCACAGCCTCGGCTGCATCACCGTTGCCCACTGGGCGGCGACTGCGCCGTTGCAGTACCTGCGTCAGGTGCGCGGGGCGTTGCTGGTCGCGCCGGCCGATGTCGAGCGTCCTGCCTGCGCGCCAGCGCTGCGCAACTTCGCACCGATTCCGAGGGACCTGTTGCCATTCCCCAGTCAGGTCGTCAGCTCCGACAACGACGCCGCCGTCAGTGCGCCGCGCGCATTGGAACTGGCGCGCAACTGGGGCGCGGAGGCGGGGATTCTCGCCGGGGCCGGGCACATCAACGTCAAGTCCGGGCATCAGCGTTGGGAGCAGGGATTTGCCTATCTCTATCGCCTGCAAAACCGTCTGGAACATCACGCCCGCCGTCGCGCCTGACCTTACTATTCAACGCCCCCGTCGGTTGGCGGTTTTGGGCGGGAGCCTGCCATGAGTCTCGAAACCTTCGGTCAGCCCTTGTTGACCTTTCCCGATGCGGAAAAAAGCCCCCTGAGCATTCGCGCCAAGGCGTTGGTGTTCGTCGACCCACGCTCGCGGCAATTGCGCGAGGAGTTGGAGCAGCTGGCTCCCCGTTCGATTTCAGTGCTGATTCGCGGTGAGACTGGCACCGGTAAAGAGCTGCTCGCCCGGCATATCCACCGCGCCAGTGATCGCAGCGGTCTGTTCGTTTCGGTGAACTGCGGCGCGATCAGCCCGACTTACGCCGACGCCGAGCTGTTCGGCTACGCCGCCGGCAGCTACAGCGGTTCGGCCAGCAGCCGCGCCGGCTGGTTCGGTTCGGCCAACGGCGGCACCTTGTACCTGGATGAGATCGGCGATCTGCCGCTGCCCATCCAGATCAAGTTGCTCGCGGCATTGGAAAACCACGAAGTCACCCGCGTCGGTGCGCATCAGCCGAGCCCGGTGGATGTGCGCCTGGTTGCGGCGACCAGCATCGATCTGGCCCAGGCCGTGGACGCCGGAAAATTCCACGAGCGGCTCTATCACTACCTCAGCGAGGGTCATCTGGAGCTGCCGGCGTTGCGCGCGCGCACCGGCGACATCCTCTCGCTGGCCGAGTATTTCCTTGGCATCTACAGCCAGCGTCTCGACTTGCCCGTGCCGCTGATCAGCGAAGCCGCGCAACATATGCTCGAACAACACAGCTGGCCGGGCAACACTCGCGAACTGGAAAACGTCATCCACTTTGCCCTGCTGGTCAGCACCGGCGACGAGATCCTGCCGGAACATCTGAACCTGCCGGACGCGTCTGCGCCGCAGGTTCAGATCGAACGTCTGGTCAGGCAGACCCATATAGGTGGTAGCAGTGCAGAGCGTAAGGCCTTGAAAGACTGGCTGATTCGCTTGAGCGAGGCGGTGTGAGCGTTTTCTTCAACATGAACAAAATGGAATATGAAGCTGAATAAACGTTATTGTCCGGGAATAAAAAATCCGGGTATTGTCCGCCTCACGCCAGCGATATCACTTCACTGGCACACGTATTAAATGCCGTCGTCGATGACGACCGTGATTTTCGATAAGGACACTGCATGAAAAAGGTTCTGTTGTTTACCGCATTGGCGGCTGCTCTGACGGCTTCTTTCGCCAACGCCGGCGAGAAACTGGTAGTTGCCGCAACGCCGGTGCCCCACGCTGAAATCCTTGAGCTGATCAAACCGACCCTGGCCAAAGAGGGCGTGGATCTGGAAATCAAGGTTTTCACCGACTATGTGCAACCGAACGTACAGGTCGGCGAGAAGCGTCTGGACGCCAACTACTTCCAGACCCTGCCGTACCTGAACAGCTTCAACCAGGGCAAATACAAGGACGACAAATCCAAATATCTGGTGACCGTGCAGGGCGTCCACGTTGAACCGTTCGGTGGCTACTCGAGCAAGTACAAGACCCTGGCTGAACTGCCGGACGGCGCAACCATCGCCATCCCCAACGAAGGCAGCAACAGCGGCCGCGCCCTGATCCTGCTGCAAAAGGCCGGCCTGATCGAACTGAAAGATCCGAAAAACGCTCTGGCAACGCCGAAAGACATCGCCAAGAACCCGCACAACTTCAAGTTCAAGGAACTGGAATCGGCCCTGCTGCCGCGCGTGCTGAAGGAAGTTGATCTGGACATGATCAACACCAACTACGCGCTGGAAGCCAAGCTGAACCCGCAGAAAGACGCGCTGGTGATCGAAGGTGCTGACTCGCCGTACGTGAACTTCCTGGTTGCCCGTGAGGACAACAAGAACAGCGACGCGATCCAGAAACTGGCCAAGGCCCTGACCAGCCCGGAAGTCAAAGCGTTCATCGAGAAGAAGTACAGCGGCGCGGTGTTGCCGGCGTTCTGATCTGACTTGAGTGAATCTGCTTCAGATGCAAAAACGCCGATGGCCTTGATGGTCATCGGCGTTTTTGTGTGTGCGTTAAAAAGCCCCTCACCCTAACCCTCTCCCAGAGGGAGAGGGAACCGATACGGGGATATTCGAGAGATACGCCGACCTGAACGTATCGCTCTGAATCCAGCATCGCTGAAGCCCAGCCAAGCCATAATCGCCAAGATCTTCCAGGTCGATGTACAACGCGAGACACCTCGGTCGGCCCCCTCTCCCTCCGGGAGAGGGCTGGGGTGAGGGGCTTTTGATTTACGCTGTGGTCTTCAACGCCCGTCTCAACGCCACCAGCAATTTCACAATGTCCTGCGGATCCAGCCGCTGCGGCACTTTTACGTCCATGTTGTTCTTCCTTGTGGTGAATGGGCCGGAGAGTCTGGCCAAAAGCTGTGGTTCCTTGGAGGTCTTTCGTGGAAAAAAGATCCGTCCTACAGCGCAAAGAAAAATAGCCGTCTTATTCCTTCCCGGCAAACCCACAGGATAGTTTTTTGGGTGATATCAATATGCTTTAAAGGTATTTAAATTATGGTTTTTATACCTATAAAGTCAGTGCCTGCCGGACGGCCATCCGCCGTCCATGGATTGCATCATCGCCGCTTACCAAGCAGCGTCAGGACGCTTCATGACTTTCGACTACGCCTTTATCCTCAGCACTCTGCCGGCTTTTCTCAAAGCCGTCGGCGTGACTCTGCAGGTCGGTTTGATTGCGATCGCCACTTCGCTGTTGGTGGCGCTGCTCAACGCGACGATTCTGGTGTTTCGCACGCCATACCTGCAAAAACTGGTCGGCCTCTACGTAGAGCTGGCGCGCAACACGCCGTTGCTGATTCAGCTGTTCTTCGTCTACTTCGCGTTGCCGGCGGTGGGGATCCAGGTTTCCGGTTTCACTGCGGCAATCATCACCATGACCTTCCTTGGTGGCGCCTACCTCACCGAAGTGCTGCGCGCCGGCATCGATGCGGTGCCCCAGGCGCAACTGGAATCCGGGCGGTCGATTGGCCTGTCCCACGGGCAGTTGCTGCGCTATGTGATCCTGCCGCAGGCGGGGATCCTCAGCTTGCCGTCGCTGTTCGCCAATTTCATCTTCCTGCTCAAGGAAACCACCGTGGTCTCGGCGGTAGCGGTGCCGGAAATCCTCTACACCACCAAAAGCTACATCGCGCTCTATTACAAAACCTACGAAATGCTCGCCGTGCTGACGCTGATCTGCGTGCTGCTGTTCTTGCCGCTGTCGCTGTTGCTCAGCCGTCTGGAAAGGAGGCTCCAGCATGGCCAGTTCGGGTCTTGAACTGCTCTGGGTGTCGTTGCCGCAACTGGCAAAAGGCGCCGGGCAAACGTTGTCGATCTCGTTTCTGAGCATCGCCATCAGCACGATCGGCGGTGTGCTCTACGGTGTTCTGCGCACTTTGAACGTAACGTGGTTGAACGCGGTTTTGCGTATCTATCTGGAGCTGTTCCGGGCAATTCCGGTGCTGGTCTGGTTGTATCTGCTGTTCTTCGGTCTGCCGATTTTCTTCGGTCTGAGCCTGCCGAGCTTCTGGTGCGCGGTGCTGGTGCTGTCGCTGTGGGGCGCCAGCGAAGTTGGCGAGGTAGCGCGCGGTGCGCTGCATTCGTTGCCGCGCGGACAGCGTGAAGCGGGGCTGTCGATCGGCCTCAATGCGGCCCAACTCTATGGCTACGTGCTGCTGCCGCAAGCGCTCAAGCGCATGACGCCGCCGACCATCAATGTCTATACGCGGATCATCAAGACCAGTTCCCTGGCGGTACTGATCGGCGTCGTCGATGTGATCAAGGTCGGTCAGCAGATCATCGAGCGCACCTACGAATCGGTACTGATTTACGGTGCGCTGTTCCTGTTTTTCTTTTTCATCTGCTACCCGCTCTCGGCCGCTTCGCGCGTGCTGGAGCGGCGCTGGACGCAAGCATGAGCGCACTGATCGAGTTTCACGGGTTCAACAAATTCTATGGCGCGCAGCAGGTGCTCGATGGCATCGACCTGCAAGTGCAGAGCGGCGAAGTACTCGTCATTCTTGGTCCCAGCGGTTGCGGCAAAAGTACTTTGCTGCGGTGCCTCAATGGTCTGGAAGAGGCCCACAGCGGCAGCCTGAAATTCCTCGACCGAGAGCTGTTGGACAAGGCCACTGACTGGCGCGAAATTCGCCAGCAGATCGGCATGGTGTTCCAGAGTTATCACCTGTTCCCGCATATGAGCGTGCTCGACAATCTGCTGCTCGGCCCGCTCAAGGTGCAGAAGCGTCAGCGCCGCGAAGCGCAACAGCAGGCTGAAGCCCTGCTTGAGCGTGTTGGCCTGCTGGACAAGCGCGATGCTTTCCCGCGTCAGCTCTCCGGCGGCCAGCAGCAACGCATCGCCATTGTTCGCTCGCTGTGCATGAATCCACGGGTCATGCTCTTCGACGAAGTCACCGCCGCCCTCGACCCGGAAATGGTCAAGGAAGTGCTGCAAGTCATTCAGGGTCTGGCTCGCGAAGGCATGACCCTGCTGATCGTCACTCACGAAATGGCCTTCGCCCGCGCGGTGGCCGACCGCATCGTGTTCATGGATGCCGGGCGCATCCTCGAACAATCCCCACCCGAGATTTTCTTTACGAACCCGCAAACCGCACGCGCGCAGCAGTTTCTGGAGAAGTTCTCCTTCGTTGCCACATCGCCAGAATCGAATCCGAAAAAGGAACTGGAACTGCTATGAAAACTGCCGCTTTGTTACTGCCCCTGCTCAGCCTCGCCTTGCTTGCCGGTTGCGGTAAGACCGAAGAGCCACCAAAGCCGAAAGTCGCCAGCGAAAGCCCCGCGCCCTCGGGTTATCTGGACAAGATCAAGGCCCGCGACAAATTGATCGTTGGTGTATTTACCGACAAGCCCCCGTTCGGTTTCGTCGATGAGGCCGGGCGCTACGTCGGCTTCGACACCGACATTGGCCGGCGCCTCGCCAAAGATCTGCTCGGCGACGAAAACAAGGTCGAGTTCGTCGCCGTCGAGCCGGCCAGTCGCATTCCGTTTTTGCAGAGCGACAAGGTCGACCTGATCCTCGCCAACATGACCGTCACCCCGGAGCGCAAGGAAGCGGTGGAATTCACCAACCCGAACCTCAAGGTGGCCGTGCAGGCGCTGGTGCCGCAGGGCAGTTCAGTGAAAAAACTGGATGATCTGGCGACGCGCACCACGATTGTCACCACCGGCACCACCGCGGATATCTGGCTGACCAAGAACCACCCGGACTGGAAACTGCTCAAGTTCGAGAAAAACTCCGAGTCGCTGCAAGCCCTGGCCAATGGTCGTGGCGATGCCTATGCGCAGGACAATCTCGTGCTGTTCAGCTGGGCCAAGCAGAACCCGGGGTATCGCGTGCTTGAGGAAAAGCTCGGAGCCGAGGCGCCGATTGCGCCTGCAGTGAAAAAGGGCAATCTCGAGTTGCGTGATTGGGTCAACAGCGAATTGGCCAAATTGGGCGAGGAGAAGTACCTGCTCAAGCTGTATGACCAATATGTGCGCAAAGAGCTGAGTGATGACACCCGGCCTGAGAGTGTGATTGTTGAAGGGGGCAAGTGGCAGGGGTGATTGCCTGTTGATCGCTCCCACGCAGAGCGTGGGAACGATCGAATGGGCTAGTCTGGCCAATGCCACGCCGGCTCATCCAGCACCCGCTGCCCGACAATCCCGGTCTGGCCCAGCGTCTTCTCCAGCACGATGCAATTGCATTCCGGGTCTTCCTGCAACGCCGAGATAAGGCGCCGTGCATGTGACACCACCCACACCTGACACTGCTCCGAAGCGCGAATGATCAGCCTTGCCAGCGCCGGCAGCAGGTCCGGGTGCAGGCTGGTTTCCGGTTCGTTGAGCACCATTAGTGTCGGCGGTCGCGGTGTCAGCAACGCCGCAACCAGCAGCAGATAGCGCAAGGTTCCGTCTGACAATTCCGCCGCCGACAATGGCCGCAACAAGCCTTCCTGATAAAACTCGATAGCGAAGCGTCCACGGGCCAACGGCGCGATTTTCAGTCGCGCGCCGGGAAACGCATCGCTGATCGCCGCTGTTAACGCCTGCGGATCGCCAATCTCGATAATCGTCTGCAAGGCCGCCGCCAGATCGCGGCCGTCGTGGTGCAGCACCGGCGTGCGAGTGCCCAGTTGCGGCTGACGCACCGGCGCGTCGGCATCGCTGCGAAAGTGATCATAAAAGCGCCAGCGGCGGATGAATTCGCGCATCTGGAATACTTCTGGCGAGCTGCGCAGATTGCCGACCTGGTCGAACAGGCTGTCGAAGTTCGGCGTGTGTTGCGCCAGCACATCCCAGGCGCGACCTTCGCGGGCGCGGATCATCGGACCGTTGCGATCGACCAGCAGGCTCGCCGGGCGAAACACCGGGCCGGCCCAGATGCACTCACGCTTGATCTCCGGGTCGAGGGCAAAGCATGAAGTGCTTGGCTCCGGCAGGCCCAGGCCGATGGCGTAGCTGAAATCCTCGCCGGCGAATCCCAGTCGCAACCTTTTCACGCCGTGGCGCACCGTCGGCTCGATCGCTACCTCACCGTTGCGCATGCGTCGACTGATGGTTTCCGGTCCGGCCCAGAACGTCGAGTCCAGCCCGCCTTCACGCGCCAGCGCATTGACCACGCCGCCCTGGGCGGTTTCCGCCAGCAGGCGCAAGGCGCGATAGAGGTTGGACTTGCCGCTGCCGTTGGGCCCGGTAATCAGGTTCAGGCGCCCGAGCGGAATCACCAGTTTGTTGATCGAGCGGTAATTGGCCACCGCCAGGGTGTTGAGCATGAAATCCTTCTCCGGGTCACTGCGATACGCGGGCAGCATACCTTTAATGAGATAAATCTGGTGTTGGCGCCCGCAACCGTGGAACCCTGTTCTAAGCTCTGAAGTCGTATCGTCTCGACAGCAGCATTTAAGGCCAAGGAGTGTGCATGGCGGGTCCCGGATTGAAAGTGCTGATGGCCGTGAGCGCCATGGCGTTGCTCACCGCATGCGGCGACAAGAAACCTGCTCAGGAATACTTGCCACGGGTCTTTGTGCAAGAGGTCGAACCGGCCAACTACGCCGCCGCGGTGACCCTCACCGGTGATGTGCAGGCGCGGGTGCAGACCCAGTTGTCATTCCGCGTCGGCGGCAAGATCATCCAGCGCATGGTCGATGTCGGCGACCGCGTCACGGCCAAGCAGGTGCTGGCCAAACTTGATCCGAAAGATCTGCAGACCAACGTCGATTCCGCTCAGGCCCAGGTCGTCGCCGAACAGGCCCGCGTGAAGCAAGCGGCAGCCGCTTTCGTGCGTCAGCAAAAACTCCTGCCCAAGGGCTACACCAGCCAGAGCGAATACGATTCGGCACAAGCCGCGCTGCGCAGCAGCCAGAGCGCATTGAGCGCGGCGCAGGCGCAGCTGGCCAACGCCAAGGACCAGCTCAGCTACACCGCACTGATCGCCGATGCACCCGGGGTGATCACCGAGCGCCAGGCCGAAGTCGGCCAAGTGGTGCAGGCCACCGCGCCGATTTTCAGCCTCGCCCGCGATGGCGACCGCGACGCGGTGTTCAATGTCTACGAATCGCTGCTGGCCGAGCGGCCGTCCGATCGCTCGATCGTGGTCAGCCTGCTCGACAACCCCGAGATCAAAACCACCGGTACCGTGCGTGAGATCACGCCATCGGTGTCGGCGCAATCGGGCACCGTGCAGGTCAAGGTCAGCCTCGACAAGCTGCCGCCGGGCATGCAGCTCGGTTCGGTGGTCAGTGCCACCGCCAAGGGCACCGGCAAATCGGCGGTGGAACTGCCCTGGTCGGCGCTGACGAAAAACATCAGCGACCCGGCGGTATGGCTGGTCGATGACAAGGGCGAGGCGCAGTTGCATACGGTCACGGTCGGTCGCTACCTGACCGGCAAAGTGATCATCAGCGAAGGTCTCAAGGGCGGCGAGAAAGTCATTGTCGCCGGCGGCCAGTTGCTGCACCCCGGCATGAAAGTCGAGATTGCCGAAAACACCTACAAGGATCTGCAACCGGGAGCGCAGCCATGAAGCGCCTCGGCCTGTTGTGCATGGCGCTGCTGCTGGGCGCTTGTTCGGAAAAGGAAACGCCGCCGGAACCGGTACGTCCGGTGCTGTCGGTCACGGTCAAAGCGCTCAACGAAGAAAGCCTCGGGCGCTTTGCCGGCAGCATTCAGGCGCGTTACGAGAGCAACACCGGTTTCCGCGTCGGTGGACGCATCGCCAGTCGCAACGTCGATGTCGGCGCCGAGGTGCAGAAGGGCACGTTGCTTGCCACTCTCGACCCATCCGACCAGCAGAACCAGTTGCGTTCGGCGCAGGGCGATCTGGCGAGAATCCAGGCGCAACTGATCAACGCCCAGGCCAATGCACGTCGTCAGCAAGCGCTGTTCGATCGCGGCGTCGGTGCGCAGGCGCAACTGGACGTCGCCAACACCGATCTGAAAACCACTCAGGCCTCGCTTGATCAGGCACGCGCGGCGGTCAGCCAGAGCAAGGATCAACTGAGCTACACCGAGCTGCGCTCCGATCACAAAGCTGTGGTCACCGCGTGGAACGCCGAAGCCGGGCAAGTGGTGACCGCTGGGCAACAAGTGGTGACGCTGGCACAACCGGACATCAAGGAAGCGGTGATCGACCTGCCTGATACGCTGGTCGATCAGTTGCCCAGCGACGTGGTGTTCTCGGTGGCTGCGCAACTCGACCCGAGCATCAACACCACGGCGATCATTCGCGAAATCGAACCCCAGGCGCAAAGCGCCACACGCACCCGCCGCGCGCGCCTGACCCTGTCGGATACGCCGGACGGTTTCCGCCTCGGCACCGCGATCAGCGTGACCCTTAGCTCGGCGATCAAACCGCGCATCGAACTGCCGCTGACGGCGTTGCAGGAAATCGACGGCAAAACCCGCATCTGGGTGATCGATACGCAAAACAAAACCGTCAACCCGCGCGACGTCAGCGTGGTCAGCCGTGGCGACAACAGCGTGGTGCTGGCCGGTGGCGTGCAGAATGGCGAGCGCGTGGTCAGCGCCGGCGTCAACAGTCTCAAACCCGGACAATCGGTAAAACTTGACGAGGACAGTCAATGAAAGGCTCTTTCAACCTCTCCGAATGGGCCCTCAAGCACCAGTCTTTCGTGTGGTACCTGATGTTCGTCGGGCTGCTGATGGGGGTGTTCTCGTACTTCAATCTCGGCCGCGAAGAAGACCCGTCCTTCACCATCAAGACCATGGTGATCCAGACCAAATGGCCCGGCGCGACCCAGGAAGAAACCCTCAAGCAGGTCACCGACCGCATCGAGAAAAAACTCGAAGAGCTCGATTCTCTCGACTATGTGAAAAGCTACACCCGCCCCGGCGAATCGACGGTGTACGTGTACCTGCGCGACACCACCAGCGCTGAGGACATCCCGCAAATCTGGTACCAGGTGCGCAAGAAGATCGACGACATTCGCGGCCAGTTTCCCCAGGGCATTCAGGGGCCGGGGTTCAACGATGAGTTCGGTGACGTGTACGGCTCGGTCTACGCCTTCACCGCCGACGGCCTGACCATGCGCCAGTTGCGCGATTACGTGGAACAGGCGCGCGCCGAAATTCGCAGCGTGCCGGGGCTGGGCAAGATCGAAATGGTCGGCCAGCAGGACGAAACGATTTACCTGAACTTCTCCACGCGCAAACTCGCCGCACTGGGTATCGACCAGCGCCAAGTGGTGCAGAGCCTGCAATCGCAGAACGCAGTGACTCCGGCCGGGGTGATCGAGGCGGGGCCGGAGCGGATCTCCGTGCGCACCTCGGGCCAGTTCGAGTCGGAGAAGGATCTGGCCGAGGTCAATCTCAAACTCAACGATCGCTTCTATCGTCTGGCCGACATCGCCGAGATCAGCCGTGGCTACGTCGATCCGGCGACACCGGAATTCCGCTTCGACGGAAAACCGGCGATCGGCCTGGCGATTGCCATGCAGAAGGGCGGCAACGTTCAGGAATTCGGTAAGGCGCTGCACGAGCGCATCGACCAGCTCACCGCTGACTTGCCGGTCGGCGTCGGCGTGCACACCGTTTCCGATCAGGCGGTGGTGGTGGAAGAGGCCGTCGGCGGTTTCACCAGCGCGCTGTTCGAAGCGGTCATCATCGTGCTGGTGGTGAGCTTCATCAGCCTCGGCGTGCGCGCCGGTCTGGTGGTGGCCTGCTCGATTCCGCTGGTGCTGGCGATGGTGTTTGTGTTCATGGAATACAGCGGAATCACCATGCAGCGGATTTCCCTCGGCGCGCTGATCATCGCCCTCGGCCTGCTGGTGGACGATGCGATGATCACCGTGGAGATGATGGTTACGCGCCTGGAAATGGGCGAGAGCAAGGAGCAGGCGGCGACGTTCGCCTACACCTCGACGGCGTTCCCAATGCTCACCGGTACGCTGGTGACTGTCGCCGGTTTTGTGCCCATCGGCCTCAACGCCAGTTCGGCGGGTGAATATACCTTCACGTTGTTCGCGGTGATTGCCGTGGCGATGATCGTCTCGTGGGTGGTCGCGGTGTTCTTCGCACCAGTGATTGGCGTGCATATTCTCAGCGACAAGGTAAAGGCCCATGACGCCGAGCCGGGTCGCGTTGGCCGGGCGTTCAATGGCGGTCTGTTGTGGGCCATGCGTAATCGCTGGTGGGCGATCGGCGTCACCGTGCTGCTGTTCGTACTGGCGGTGTTCTGCATGCGTTTCGTGCAGAACCAGTTCTTCCCCGCTTCCGACCGCCCGGAAATTCTGGTCGACCTGAACCTGCCGCAAAACGCCTCGATCGACGAAACCCGCAAAGCGGTGGACAAGCTCGAAGCGACGCTCAAGGGCGACCCGGACATCGTGCGCTGGAGCACTTACATCGGTCAGGGCGCGATTCGTTTCTACCTGCCGCTGGATCAGCAATTGCAGAACCCGTACTACGCGCAGCTGGTGATCGTCAGCAAGGACTTCGAAGCCCGCGAGGCCCTCAGCCAGCGCTTGCGCGAGCGCCTGCACAAGGACTTCGTCGGCATCGGCAGTTACGTGCAGGCCCTGGAAATGGGCCCGCCGGTGGGGCGTCCGATTCAGTATCGAGTTAGCGGCAAAGATGTCGATCAGGTGCGCAAACACGCCATCGACCTGGCCACTGAACTGGACAAGAACCCGCACATCGGCGAGATCATCTACGACTGGAACGAGCCGGGCAAAGTCCTGCGCATCGACATCGCCCAGGACAAGGCGCGGCAACTCGGGCTGTCCTCAGAAGATGTGGCCAACTTGATGAACAGCATTGTCAGCGGCTCGCCGTTGACCCAGGTCAATGACGACATCTACCTGATCAACGTGGTCGGTCGCGCTGTGGATTCCGAACGCGGCACGCCGGAAACCCTGCAGAACCTGCAGATCGTCACGCCGAGCGGCACCTCGATTCCGCTGCTGGCGTTCGCCACCGTGCGCTATGAACTGGAACAACCGCTAGTCTGGCGTCGCGACCGCTTGCCGACCATCACCATCAAGGCCTCGGTGCGCGACGAGATTCAGCCGACCGATCTGGTGAAATTGCTCAAGCCGTCGATCGACGCTTTTGCCTCGAAGCTGCCGGTCGGCTACAAGGTCGCCACCGGCGGTACGGTCGAGGAAAGCGGCAAGGCCCAGGGACCGATTGCCAAGGTGCTGCCGCTGATGCTGTTCCTCATGGCGACGTTCCTGATGATCCAATTGCACAGCGTGCAGAAGATGTTCCTGGTCGCCAGTGTCGCGCCGCTGGGGTTGATTGGTGTGGTCCTGGCGCTGGTGCCGACCGGCACGCCGATGGGCTTCGTGGCGATCCTCGGGATTCTCGCGCTGATCGGCATCATCATCCGCAACTCGGTGATTCTGGTGACGCAGATCGATGAGTTCGAGCAGAAAGGCTATGCGCCGTGGGACGCCGTGGTCGAAGCCACCGAACACCGGCGCCGGCCGATCCTGCTGACCGCAGCGGCAGCGAGCATGGGCATGATCCCGATCGCCCGCGAAGTGTTCTGGGGGCCGATGGCTTACGCAATGATTGGTGGCATCGTCGTGGCGACGCTGCTGACGCTGTTGTTTCTGCCGGCGCTGTATGTGGCCTGGTACAAGATTCGCGAACCGCAGAAGGATGAAAAGCCGGCGCAGTGAGCTAGCCCCTGCGATCTTTGGGAAAGGTCTGACTTACAGGGTGAGCGGACTGCGCTAACGTCCCTTCTTCATTCGAAGAGGGACGTGCCATGTCGACTGTTTCCGGCTGGTTACGCGGATGGTTGCTGCTCGCTGGCTTGAGCCTGTCGCCGGCAGTACTGGCCGAAGTGCTGCTGGAAAACCAGCTTTGGCGGGTGCAGGTCGATCCTGCGACGCTGGCGGTGCGCGTTGAAGCTGCCGGCGCTGCGCCGGTGCAGGCCTCGGCCGGTGTGCTGCGGCACAAGGTCAGCGACATGGTCAGGCGCGGCAATCGCATCGATTGGCAATGGGACGACGGGCGATGGTTGCTCAGTGTTGACTTGGACCAGCGTGACCTGACGTTTTCGATTACGGCTAACTCGCCCTCGCAAATCGAGTTTATTCATCAGCCCACCAGTGCAATGGGCCAGGCGCTGATCTGGCCGCTTGCCGAGGGGCGCTACGTGCCGCGCGGTGACCGGGTGTGGCAGAAGTTCCTGCTCGCGCAGGGCGCGCTCGATACCACCCAGGACTTGAGCCTGCCGCTTTGGGGGATGGAGTACGAGAAGTTCAGCCTGCACTGGTTGCTGACCAATCCTTACAACAACCAACTGCGCTTCAAGGCCAATGGCGATGCGCTGGGGCTGTCGGCCCGGCATCGATTTACTTCGCTTGAACCCTCAAAACCGCTGACCTTCAGCCTGTTTCTCGGCACTCTCGATCCCTTGGACGGGGCCAAACGCTACAAGCAGTGGCTCATTGAAAGCGATCAATATGAAACCTTGGCGAACAAGCTGATCAAGACCCCGCAAGCCGCCAAGCTGATCGGTGCCGCGCATGTCTATCTATGGGGCAACGACCTGCTCGGCCCTGACGATGTGCGCAACTGGCCGCTGCTGATTGCCCGGTTGCGCGGCTCGGGTGTGCTGGTCAGTGAACTTCGGGCAGCGATGGATCCTGAAGCGCTGCGGTTGCTCGCCAGCGAGACCGTACTCAATCGCTATCAACAGACTGTGATGCTGCGCAGTCTCAATCGCGCGCTGAACGTTCAGGCGCGCAAAACCTGGCAGGCGCGTGCGGTGCCGGACATGCAGGCGCTGGTCAACGGGTACGCTGAGGTGCGCGTGCAGCTGGCCGTTGTTCTGAAGGATACTTTGGCGCCTGATCCTGCGCGCTGGGGGCGCACCTTGTCGCGGCGAACCATTGAACGCTTGCAGAGCGCTGGACTTTCGCGTTTATGGCTTGGGCTCGGCGAGGGCTGGGAAGGTGGACTCTGGCACCCGGAGGCGGTGCGCGCCGCCGTCTCTGCGGGATATCTGATTGCCCCCTATGACTCCTACGAAACCGCGTTGCGCGAGGACGAAAATCCGGACTGGACCACCGCGCACCTCGGCGATCGGGCCAATACCAAGTGTGCGATCGTGGAGGAAAACGGTGCGCTGAAAAGCGGGTTTCAGCAGTCCGGTCACTATACCGATCCGCGATGTGTGCGACCGTTGCTTGAGCGGCGCATCGATGCAATCCAGAAGGTTGCCTGGTTCAACAGCTGGTTTCTCGATGCCTATGCCGCTGGGATGCTCTTTGACAGTTATCGTCCCGGCGCACCGATGACCCAGGCGCAGAATGCCGCGGGCAACGTCGGAGCATCGCGCTGGATCAACGAGGTGTTGCAGCTGCCGAGCGGCTCCGAGGATGGCAATGCCGCCACCGTTCAGGGGGTCTTGTTCGCACATGGCATGCAGACGCCAGTGATCGGCTGGGGCGATCGCGACATGCATCAGCCGGGCACAGCGGACTTTTTCGTCGGCCAATGGTACCCACCGGAGCAGCCTGCGGTGTTCTTCAAACCGACCCGATTGAAGGCTGACTACCGACGCGTTCATTTCGCCCCCGCCAGCCGTTTACCGCTGTATCAGGCGGTGTTCCACGGCTCTGTCATCACCAGTCATCACTGGTTGTTCGATAACCTGAAACTGAGCGACGTGCGGGTGGAAAACGAGCTCACGCAGTTGCTCTACAACGTACCGCCGCTGTACCACCTGAGTGCGGCCAGCCTTGATCAGCGCTTGCCGCTGATCGTGCGTCAGGATCGATTCTTTCGTCCGCTGCACGAACGTCTGGCGACGCAAGCGCTGACCGCTTTTGACTGGTTGAGCGAGGATCGCCTGGTCCAGCAGACGACGTTTGCCGACGGCACGCGACTGCTGGCCAATTTCGACGCCGCTCCACGCAATTGGCAGGGCCGGACGTTACCGGGACACAGCATGACTGCACTGTTGGCGGACGGCAGCGTCAACCGGTATCAGGTACAAGCGGCGCCCTGATTCAGACTTTGCGCCACACGCTCGCCAGCCACGGCTGCTGTTCGCGCGGCAAGCCCGCAGGCCGGTAGTAATGCTCCAGCTCGACAAACCCCGCCGCCGTCAGCAAGCCGCGCCAGGCCTCGAGATCGTGATACGAGCCATAGCGCGGCCCGTTCCAGCCCTCTTGGTTGTCGCCACGCGGATTGGAACTGAACAGCACGCCACCCGGTTTCAAGGTGCCGTGCAGTTGCCGTAGCACTTGCGGCAACACCTGCAACGGCACATGAAACAGCACGGCATTGGCGAAGATGCCGTCGAAGCGCTCGGCCGGCAGATCAAGCTTGAGAAAATCCTGCTGCCAGACTTCGCAACCGCTGTCCTGGCGGGCCATGCGCGCGAATTCCTGTGAGCCATCAAGGCCGATCGCGACGTGGCCCATGCGCGTGAAGGTTTGCAAATCCCGGCCCGGACCGCAGCCGAAATCGAGAATCGAGAAGGGTGCTTCACCGTGAATGTGGCGCAGCAAGGCCTCGATGTTCTGGCTGACATCGTGGTCGCGCGTGCCTTCGCGGAAATCCTCAGCCACCGAGTTGTAGTGACCGAGGGTAGTGGCGGTGATCTGTTCGAGGTCGCTGGGGGTTTGCTTCATGATCGGCGCTGTATTGGCGGTGTGAGGGCGGACTATAAGCTTTTTCACCGGCAAAAAAACGCCGCCTGCGCTGGGGCCAGTGCAGGCGGCGATGGGTGCCAGGTTTCAGTGCTGCTTGGCTCCCAGACAATCGATCGAGCGGTCCATCATCGCTTTGGCCATTTCCAGCAGATGCCAGACCGAGAACACCATGGCCCGATCCGCGCCCCCGAGCTGGTCACCGCATTGATGGACGGTCACCGAAGCGCAGCGCAGCAGATCGGCAACATACAGTTGGGCGTCCTCCAGCGTCACATCTTCGCTGATGCTGTAGACGCGTTTCTGTCCAGCCAACGTGACCTGATTGCCGGCCAGATGTGAGTCGACGGCGCGGCACAGTGCAGAGCGATCCTTGAGCAAATCCTCGGTGAACCGCTTGCTTGAGGTAAGGCTGAGTGGCGGATCGGCAAGTTTCTTTTCCATGGGTAAACTCCTGACTTCAAGTGGGAGCCAACCATTTCGCGACTAAACGAGCAGGACGGCGGCTGCACGCGGATCAGTTGCCGGCCGGACAACTGAATCCAGTCACCGCAAAACAGTGACGACCGGAGATTAGCTACAGGATATTTCGGGTACAAGCGGGCAAATTATTCTAGGAATCGTCCTGCAAACCCGCGTGCTTCGGGCTGGCGAAACGACAAAAGTGGTGTAGGAAGCATCTGATTTTTGCGAAGGGCGTTGCCCAAAATACTGCGATCACATGGGCCTGGTTGATGGCCACCTGCCGCCATCGACCTTAGCGCTTATTCAGCCCCCGCGCCAGCCTGTCGCCACCCAACTGAATCACCGCCACCAGCGCCACCAGCAAGACGATCACCGTCAACATGATCTGGCTATCGAAGCGCTGATAGCCGTAACGATAGGCGATATCCCCCAGCCCGCCCGCACCAATCGCGCCAGCCATGGCCGATGAGTTGATCATCGTCACCAGGGTGATGGTGAAACCGCCGACAATCCCCGGCAGCGCCTCGGGCAGCAGCACATGCCAGACGATGTGCCAGCGCCGGCAACCCATGGCCTGCGCGGCTTCGATCAGACCATGATCGACCTCGCGCAGACTCACTTCGGCGATCCGCGCGAAGAACGGCGTTGCGGCGATTGTCAGCGGCACCACAGCGGCCCACACGCCATAGGTGGTGCCGACGATCAGGCGGGTGAATGGAATCAGCGCGACCATCAGGATCAGGAACGGGATCGAGCGGAACAGATTGACGAAGGCGCCCAGCGCACGGTTCAACAGTGGCGCCTCATAGATCCCGCCCTTGTCGCTGGTGACCAGAATCACCGCCATGGGAATCCCCACCAGCAGCGCGATCAGCGACGACACGCCGACCATCAAAAAGGTGTCGATGAAACCCTGCAGCAAGCGATCAAACCACATAGCCCAATACCTCCACTCGTTGCGCCCATTGCCCGGCGCGTTCGCGCAATTGCTCGGCGCTGAACGCCGAACCGCTGACGGCCAGTAAAAGCTGCCCCAGCGCGTGTCCCTGAATTCGTTCGACGCCGCCCTGAAGCAGCTTCACTCGGCCACCCAATGCCGCAAACAACGCGGCCAGATCCGGCTCATCAGCGGCACTGCCGGTGAACTGCAAACGCAACACCACCGCTGCATTTGAAGCCGTTGATTGCGTCAGCAAACGACTCTGCAGTTCTTCCGGCAAGGCGTGTTGCAGCGGTGCGAGCAAGGTCTGGCTGACTGCGTGTTGCGGATTGCCGAACACTTGCCACACCGGGCCTTGTTCGACCACATGGCCGTGCTCGAGCACGACAACGCGGTCGCATATCTCGCGAATCACCGCCATCTCATGAGTGATCAGCACAATGGTCAGGCCCAGGCGTTTGTTGATCTCGCGCAGCAGGCCGAGGATCGACTGCGTGGTCTCCGGATCCAGCGCCGATGTCGCCTCATCGCAGAGCAGAATGTCCGGGTCATGCACCAGCGCACGGGCGATGCCGACACGCTGTTTCTGCCCGCCTGAGAGTTGCGCCGGGTACGCCTTGTGCTTGCTGTGCAGGCCGACCAGTTCGAGCAGTTCGCGAACCTTGTTGTCGCGCTGCTCCTTCGGCACGCCGGCGACTTTCAGCGGCAACTCGACGTTCTGCCAGACGGTCTTGGCCGACATCAGATTGAAGTGCTGGAAGATCATGCCGATGCGCCGGCGCAGGGCGACGAGGCGGTCTTCATCGAACTCGCCGATATCGACCTGATCGATCAACACCCGTCCTGAAGTCGGCTGTTCGAGACGATTGATCGTGCGAATCAGCGACGACTTGCCGGCGCCGCTACGGCCGATGATGCCGAACACTTCGCCGCGTTGAATCGCCAGGTCGATGCCCTGCAAGGCCGCGACCGGACCTTGTCGGCCGTTGTAGGTTTTGCCCACGCCAATAAAGCGTACGTGGGCGCGATTCAACTCGGGATGCAGCTCGGTTTTTTCAGCATTGTGTGGCTCTGGAAGCTCCAGTCGCCGTTGGATCGCTGCGGTCATGTTCAGCTTTCCCAACCGGCCTGATAGAGCTTGCCGTGGGCCTTGTCCAGTGCCGCGCGAACGGCCGGCGAATGCTGATAGATGTCGACGAACTTGATCAGGCGCGGGTCGGTTTTGCTCTTCGGCTGGATGACGAACTGGATCACGTATTCCTTGTGATCGAGACCGTCGAACAGCAGCGCCGAGCCGGCATCAAAGGTCTTCGCCAGACGGATGTAGGCTGGATAACCCTGGACCAGGTCGGCGTCGTCATAGGCGCGCACCAGCTGCACGGCTTCGACCTGAAGGATCCTGATCTTCTTCGGATTGGCGACGATGTCGTCCTCGGTGGCCTTGTAACCGACGCCCGGTTTCAGGGTGATCAAACCGGCCTTGGCGAGCAATTGCAGACCGCGACCGCTGTTGATCGGGTCGTTGGCGATGGCGACGCTGGCGCCTTCGGGCAGTTCATCGAAGCTTTTGTATTTCTTCGAATACAGGCCGACGTTGTTGATGATCCCAGGAGCGAATGGCACCAGATCGAAACCGGACGCGGCTTTGGCATTTTCCAGGAACGGGATGTGCTGGAAGTAATTCACGTCGATGTCGCCAGCGGCGAGGCTGACGTTGGGCGCGATCCAGTCGGTGAATTCCACCAGCTCGACTTTCAGGCCTTGTTTGGAAGCTTCCTCGACGGCGGCTTCCAGCGGAATGGCGAAAGCGGCGGTGGTGCCGATTTTCAACGGGGCGTCGGCAGCGAATAGCGCCGAGCTGAACAGGCCGAACGCCAGGGCCAGTGCTTTGACTGGGTGGGACAGGGTTTTTTTGGTCATGGTTGTTTTTCCAGTCAGTGCATGAATTTGTTGTGCCGGGGAGGGCCTCTTCGCGAGCAGGCTCGCTCCCACAGAGGCACGCATTTCAAATGTGGGAGCGAGCCTGCTCGCGAAGCTTCTGATGCCGGTACGAAGAGCCGGTATGTTGCTCAGGCAACTGCGCCTCGCCGTGAAACAACTTCTCGCGCAAGGTGCCGCTGTCATACGCAGTCTTGTACGAGCCGCGCCGCTGCAACTCGGGAATCACCAGTTCGATGAAATCGACATAGCTTTCCGGGGTGACGATGCGGGTCAGGTTGAAGCCGTCCAGACCGGTTTCGGCGATCCACGATTCGAGTTCATCCGCCACTTGCTCGGGCGAACCGACCACGGTGATGTAACGGCCGCCGAGGGCGTGCTGGTCGAGCAATTTGCGCCGGGTCCAGTCATTGTTCTGCAGGTTTTTTGTTGCCGATTGAATGGCGTTGCTCTTCACGTACTGGATCGGTTCGTCGATTTCGTACTGGGCAAAGTCGATGCCGGTAGACGCGGAAAAGTGCGCCACGCCGGCTTCGGCGCTGGCATAGCTGAGGTACTCGGCATGCTTGGCCCACGCCGCTTCTTCTGTGGCGCCAACGATCACGTTGAGGCCCATGAACACCTTGATGTCCTGAGGATTGCGCCCGGCTTCGACGGCGCTGGCGCGGACCTTGTCGACCTGCATTTTGGTCGATGGTTTGTTCTGGCCGCTGATGAACACGCACTCGGCATGGCGCCCGGCAAACAGCAAGCCGCGGTCGGAGCTACCGGCCTGAAACAGCACCGGCGTGCGCTGCGGTGATGGCTCGCAGAGGTGATAACCCTCGACCTGATAGAACTCGCCCTGGTGCTCGACCTTGTGCACTTTGTCCGGGTTGGCGTAGATGCGCTGCTCGCGATCGTTGCGCACCGCGCCGTTCTCCCAACTGCCTTCCCAGAGCTTGTACAAGACTTGCAGATATTCTTCGGCCTGGTCGTAGCGGCGGTCATGTTCGACCTGTTCGCGCAGGCCCATGGCTTTGGCGGCGCTGTCCAGGTAACCGGTGACGATGTTCCAGCCGACCCGGCCGCGACTCAGATGATCGAGCGTCGACATGCGTCGGGCGAACAGATACGGCGGCTCGTAAGTGAGATTGGCAGTCAGGCCAAAGCCGAGGTTTCTGGTGACGGCGGCCATTGCTGAAACCAGCAGCAGCGGATCGTTGACCGGCAACTGGATCGACTCTTTCAGCGTGACGTCCACCGAGTTCTGGTAGACGTCGTAGACGCCGACGATGTCAGCAATGAACAAGCCATCGAACAATCCACGCTCAAGCAACTGCGCCAGTTCGGTCCAGTACTCGATCGTGTTGTAGCGGGTCGAGGTGTCGCGCGGGTGCGTCCACAGGCCGTGATTGATGTGGCCGATGCAGTTCATGTTGAACGCGTTGAGCAGAATCTTCTTTCTCGCAGCAGTCATCAGATCGTCCCTCGCAGCGGAGGGTTTTCATCGTTGAGGTAGTAATTGCCCACGACGTGATATTTCCAGCGCACCGGGTCGTGCAGGGTGTGCACGCGCGCGTTGCGCCAGTGCCGGTCGAGGCCGTGTTCACTCAGCGTCGCCTGGCTGCCGGCCAGTTCGAACAGGGTGCTGCCAGCGGCGAGGGAAATTTCCGTGCTGATCGCCCGCGCTTCGGCGACTGCGATCGAGGCGGCGGCGACGGTTTCCGCGTTGGTGTCGGCTTGCGCGGCATCGAGGATTTCGCCGGCACGTTCGAGCAAGGCTTCGGTGGCGTGCAGCCGAATGCTCAAGTGGCCGAAACTCTTCAGCGTCAGCGGATCTTCGGTGGCCGTGTCGTTGCCGGAATCGATCCACGGACGGGTCTTGCTGCGCACGAAATGCAAGGCGTCTTCGTAAGCGGCGCGGGCAATGCCGGTGTCGATGGCGGCGTGGAGAATCTGCGCCAGCGGGCCGACCGTGGTCGGGCGTTCGAAAGCGCTCTGGAACGGCAGCACATCTTCAGCCGCTACATACACATCTTCGAACACCACCGAGCCACTGCCAGTGGTGCGCTGGCCGAAGCCGCTCCAGTCGTCGATTACCGTCAGGCCCTTGCTTTCGCGCGGTACGAAGACCAGTTGCTGCACGCCATTTTCATCGACCACTGAGGTCGGGATGCGCTGCGCGTAAATCGCCCCGGTCGAGTAGAACTTGCGACCGTTGATGCGATAACCAGCGCCGTCGCGTTCGAGGCTGGTGACGCGGTCGTGAGCGGTTCTGGTGCCCAGTTCCGCCAGCGCATTGCCGAAGCGCTGGCCGGCGAGGACCTCGGCGTACAGGCGCTTTTTCTGTTCATCGCTGCCATTCACGCGCAGCACTTCCAGTGCGTAGAAATGGTTCTGCGGAATCTGCCCGAGCGAGCCGTCCGCCTGCGCGATCAGGGCGATGACTTTGGCCAGGGTGACGTTGGAAACACCTGCGCCGCCATATTCTTTCGGCACGCTGATGCCCCACAGGCCGGAGCGGGAAAACACTTCCAGCTCGGCCAATGGCAGGCGGCGTTCGCGGTCGCGCAGGGCGCTGTCGCGTTTGAAATCTTCGGCCAGGTCGCTGGCGACGATCAGGGCTTGCTCATCGCTGGTGATGAGCGCGACGTGATGGGAAAGCGTCATAGGGGGTTCTCCAGATGACTGGTCGTCTCAGATCCAGGAATGGCGAGCCGGCAAAGTGCCGTTCAGGCGATAGGCGCCGACCGCGTGATATTTCCAGCGCACCGGGTCGTGCAGGGTGTGCACGCGGGCGTTGCGCCAGTGGCGGTCGAGATTGAATTCGGCGAGGGTCGCGCGGCTGCCGGCCAGTTCGAAGAGCTTTTCGCTGGCCAGCAGCGAAATCTCGGTGGTCAGCACTTTTGCTTCGGCCACGGCGATCGAAGCGCGTGCGGCGGATTCGGCAGTCAGCGGCGCGGCGTGGACGTCATCGAGCACTTTGCCGGCCTTGCGCAGCAGCGCTTCGGCGGCGTGCAGTTCGATTTTCAGTTTGCCGATATCGGCAATCACGTAGAGGTCATCGCTGGCGCGCTCGACCTTGGCGTCGGTCCATGGCCGTGCGCGGGTTTTGACGAAGTCGATGGCGTCGTCGATGGCGCCACGGGCGATGCCGGCGTCGATAGCCGCTTGAATCAGCTGCGACACTGCGCCCTGGGTGTTCGGCTTGTCGTTGATCTTCCAGTTGTCGATGACCAGGCTCGACTCGACGCGCACGTTGTTCAGCAGGATCGTGCCGCTGGCGGTGGTGCGCTGACCGAAGCCCGACCAGTCATCGACGATGCGCAACCCCGGCGTGCCGCGCCGGACGAAGGCCAGCACCTGTTTACCGTCATCGTTGAGCGCTTTCACCGCGACCCAATGCGCAAACAGCGCGCCGGTGGAGTAGAACTTCTGGCCGTTGATTACGTAATCGTCGCCGTCGGCGCTGATTCGCGCCTTCAGTTCCAGGGTGTTTTTCGTGCCGCGTTCCGGGCCGGCATTGCCGATGCGCCAGCCTTCCAGAACACTCTGGAACAGCTGCTTTTTCTGCGCTTGGGTGGCGGTGCCGAGCAGCAGATGGATGATGCCGAACTGGTTCTGCGGGATTTGTCCGAGCGCCGGGTCGGCGGCAGAAATGATCGCGAATACTTCGGCCAATGTGACGAAGGAAACCTGCGGGCCACCGTATTCACGCGGGATGGCAATACTGCCCAGACCGCTGCGGGTGAACTGTTCGATTTCCGACCACGGCAGCTTGCGCTGCCGGTCGCGTTTGGCCGCCTGCACTCGGGCGGCTTGCGCCAGATCAAAGGCGGCCTTGATGGCTTGAGCGTCGTTGCGCAGTACTTGCGCGGGCAACAACAGTGGGGCGATGTCCAGATCGGACTGCAGATTCGCATCTGCCAGACTGGACATCAGTGCCGCTCCCTGGCTGCACGCAATGCCCTGGCGATCTGCACTGGGGTGATTGTGTTCCGGACCATACCTACCTCACATCTCATGAAAAACGCCGCGAAGTGCGGCGATTGAAAGAATGTCCGGTGGTCCGGTGCATATACCCTAAGCGTGTATAAAAATTAAATAAACTATCTTTTAGGAATATACATAGAAGGGAGGATGTTCGGCTTGGTTAACGAGTTTTGGGTGAGAGGTGTCTGACCTCCCACCTTGGGCAGGTATCACTTGGTACGCGATTCGGCAGCCTTGAATTCGGGTTTCAACGGGACTTTTACGTACGGATTCACGCAACCGATTTTCAACGTGCGCGGCGGTGCCCAGCGCGAGTTGTTACCGACCCGGTCGAGGATGCAGTAGGTCACGTCCAGCCGCAGGTCTTCGCCCGCTTCGACAATGATCGCCGGTGTCACCCAGACCTGAATCGGCAGCCCGACATCGGCCGAAGTGACTGGCGCCAGATCCATGCGCACATCGCCCCAGCGCAATGTGATGGCGTCGTCTTCTGCCATGTTCAGGTAAGGCTCTATAGTCAGCGGCACGCCGCGTTTGATCTGGCTGGGATTCACGCCTTGACGGCGAATCGCTTCGGGGATGGTCACTGGTGCCAGTTGCTGGTTTTCGTCTTCGCACTGCCCAGTGGGCTGGCCACCGGGGCAATCGAGTTTGACCTGCACCCGGGTCGCCGCCGACAGTGCCGGACCCTGGCCGACCTGCATCACGCGGTAGTGAATGCGCGCGGTGCCATTGGTGATGAAACTCTCCGGCACCCGCAGGCTGACCGACTCACCCACATCGTCTGCGCTGAGGACTTTTGACGCGACATAGCATTTGTTCCAGAACAGTTCGATCAGATCGCCAACGTCCATGTCGCGGTAGGGCGGTACATCGATCAGCAGATGGGCCGCTGTCGCCTGGTTGATGCCGGTTTTTTGTGCGCATGCCAGCGTTGGCGCTGCAAGTTCGGGTGTATGCGAAGTGCGGGTCATCGGTTTCTCTCCTTGAAGTCTTGCAGCGAAATCCGTTTCTGGAAAACAAAAAAGACGCGAATCAACTGGCAATAAAAGCGAGAACTATTTGTTCGGTTTTAGTGCGAGTTGTTTGAACTAATTGGCGCCGGTTGCCGACTAGATAAAAGTCTGCGGAGAGGGGTGTCAATAGAGCGGCTTAGTTAATGCGTGAATTACAAGTTAATCAGAAAGCTCCTACGTCACTTAGGCAATATGCCTAGTGGTACGCGCGAAACCAGCTACAGATAAATGGCTATTGCGCAGGGTTTTGCGCGGGTTTGTTCGCAGGCAAACGTATGAAAATATGACGATTCGGAGGTGCGCGTAACCGTTGCGCAATATATATCTGCGCTCGCTAGTAACAAATGTAGAAAAGATTGAAATGCCGGGTAGAGGTAACTTCCATCCGTGGAAGTGGAGGGGTATTGCTGAGAAAGTTCTCAGGCGTGATTCAGAAACTTGCTGAGAAACTGTTTGGTGCGTTCTTCTTTCGGGTTGGCAAACAGTGCCTTGGCTTCACCCTGTTCAACAATTACGCCCTTGTCGAAAAACACCACGCGATTGGCCACGTCACGGGCAAAACCCATTTCGTGGGTGACAATCACCATGGTGCGATTTTCTTCGGCAAGACCGCGAATGGTTGCCAGCACTTCACCGACCAGTTCCGGGTCGAGCGCTGAAGTCGGTTCGTCGAACAGAATCACTTCCGGCTCCATCGCCAGCGCCCGGGCAATCGCCACGCGCTGTTGCTGGCCACCGGAGAGACGGCGCGGATAGGCGTCCTCTTTGCCGGCAAGCCCCACTTTGGTCAACAGCTTTTTACCCAGAGCAACTGCCTGGTCGCGCGGCATCTTCTTGACCACGATCGGGCCTTCGATGACGTTTTCCAGGGCGGTGCGATGGGGGAACAGGTTGAAGTTCTGGAACACGAAGCCGACGTGCTGGCGCAGGTTGCGCACCAGACTCTGCTGCTGGTTCAGCGGGCGGCTGGTATCGATTTCGATATCGCCGACCTTGATCCGGCCGCTGGTGGGTTCTTCGAGGAAATTCAGGCAACGCAGGAACGTCGTTTTCCCCGAGCCACTGGGGCCGATGATCGCGACGACTTCGCCTTCCTTTACCTCAAGGTCGATGCCGTTGAGCACGACCTGACCCTTGAATTGCTTGGTCAGTTTTTCCACGACAATCATCGCGTCAGGACTCCTGGTCGTGCCGATTGACCCGCTCTTCCAACTTGTTCTGCAAGTGCGAAAGCACCGTGGCCAGAATCCAGTAGATCAGCGCGGCGGCAAGATACATGGTGAAGACTTCGAAAGTCCGGGCGGTAATCAGCTGCGCCTGACGGAACAGCTCCGGCACCTGAATTGTCGCGGCCAGCGCCGTGTCCTTGACCAGCGAAATGAAGCTGTTGCCCAGCGGCGGCAATGCCGTGCGCATCGCTTGCGGCAGGATGGCCCGGCGCAGGGTCTGCGCGCGGGTCATGCCGATACTCGCGGCAGCTTCCCACTGACCGCGTTCGATCGAACCGATCGCGGCACGCAGGATTTCACAGGCATAGGCGGCCATGTTCAGCGAGAAACCGATCAGTGCTGCCGGCAGCGGATCAAGCTCCATGCCCAGTTGCGGCAAGCCGTAATAGATCACGAACAGCTGCACCAGCAACGGCGTACCGCGAAAGAACGACACGTAGATGCGGGCCAGCCAACTGACCGATTTGAAGCGTGACAGACGCATCAGCGCGAGGCCGAAGCCCAGCAGCAGACCGAAGAACATCCCGCCGAGGCTGAGGACTACCGTGTAGTACGCGCCCTTCAACAGAAAGGGCGCGGAATCCAGCGCGAGTTGGAAAGCCTCTTCCATTATTTAGTGACGTCTGCGTTGAAGTATTTCTTCGACAGTTTCTCGAGAGTGCCGTCAGCACGCAGTTCGTCGAGCGCCTTGTTCACCGCAGCCAGCAGTTCAGGCTCGCCTTTGCGCAGGGCGATACCGGATTCCTGACGCGAGAAGGCCTCACCGGCTGCGACGGTTTTCGGGGCTTTCTTGGCGTATTCGAGGGCGGCCAGACGGTCGATCAGGATGGCATCGGTACGACCGTTGTTGAGGTCGGCGAACTTGGTCGGATCATCATCGTAGGTGCGCACGTCAGCACCCGGCACGTTGGCGCGAACCCACTGCTCGTAGTTGGTGCCCAGGCCGACACCGACTTTCTTGCCGGACAGGTCAGCGGCAGTCTTGATGTTCAGCGCCGACTCTTTGCTTTTCAGCACGAGGGCCTGGATGCCGGACACGGTGTACGGTTCGGAGAAGTCATACTTCTTCTTGCGCTCGTCGGAGATGGTCACTTGGTTGACCACCAGATCCAGACGCTTGGATTCCAGTGCGGCGAGGATGCCATCCCATTTGGTCGGCTGGATCTTGGCTTTGACGCCGAGCTTTTGCGCCAGCGCTTCGGACAGCTCGACTTCGAAACCGGACAGCTTGCCGTTTTCGTCAACAAAGCTGAACGGTGGGTAAGTGCCTTCCAGGCCGACGTTGAGCACGCCCTTGTCCTTGATCTGTTGCAACTGCTCACCGGCCACTGCCTGACCGATCAGGCCAGCGCTCAGTGCCAGACCCAGCGAACCGACCAGCAGAGTGCGACGTAGTGCGGAAAAATTCATGACAAGCCCCTGTGTTTTCTTATGGAAGACGCTTAAGGAATGAAGGCAAATTGGTGATTTGAACGACAGCGCTATCCTGCCTTAAAGCAGCTTAAGCGTCTCGCCCGAAATTCGCCTGCGGCGAGACTATAAGATGTCTGTTTTAGACTTGAAAATACTAGATTGTGTTTCTTTTAGGGTTTTTTGGAATATGTGCCCGTTCAGTTGTGGCGAGGGGATTTATCCCCGTTCGGCTGCACTACAGTTGCAAAGTCCTGCGACGTGTACTCACTTGCGAAAGCAAGGGGCCGCTCCGCGACCCAACGGGGATAAATCCCCTCGCCACAGGTAACTGCAATCTGCAGTGATCATCTTGTCAGAAAATCCTTGTAGGCAAACAACGCCGGCGCGCCGCCGGTGTGCAGGAAGATGATCGGGCCGTCATCGAAGCGCTGCCGGCCAATCCCGTCGAGCAGACCGGCCATGGCCTTGCCGGTGTAGACCGGGTCAAGCAACAGACCTTCCTGAGCCGCCAACAGTTTCACCGCCGCCAAAGTACCGGCATTTGGTTCGCCATAACGTGGGCCGAAATATTCGTCCCACAGCTCGACCTTGAAGCCGGCCGGCAACTCGACGCCCAGCAGCTCAGCGGTGCGTTCGGCCAAACCCTGCACCTTCGGGCGCTGATCTTCTTCACTGCGCGAAACGGTCACGCCGATCACCGGCAGTTGCGGCAGCGCCTCACTCAGCGCCAGTCCGAGACCACTGTGAGTACCGGCACTGCCCGAGGCCAAAACCACCGCGGCGAATTCAAGTCCGGTGTCCTTGATCTGCTCGGCCAGCTCCAGCCCGGCGCGCACATAACCCAGAGCACCAAGGGCGTTGGAGCCGCCGATCGGCACCAGATACGGCTTCTTGCCGTTGCTGCGCAGGCGGGCGGCGAGGGCAGTCAGTTGTTCGTCGGCGTTGTCGAGGTTGTCGACCAACTCGACCTTGGTGTCGAACAGATCCAGCAGCAAGCGGTTGCCGTTGCCGGTGTAATTTCCGTCATCGGTGCCCAGCGGATTCTCCAGCAGCGCCACACAACCGAGGCCGAGTTTCGCCGCCAGTGCGGCGGTCTGGCGCACGTGGTTCGATTGCAGCGCACCGGCCGTGATCAGCGTGTCAGCACCTTGCGCGAGCGCGTCAGCGGCGAGGTATTCGAGTTTACGCAGCTTGTTGCCGCCCATCGCCAGCGGCGTCAGGTCATCGCGTTTGATGTACACCTCGCGACCGAGCCAGGTGGACAGGCGTTCGAGTTTTTCCAGCGGCGTGGGGTGGCTCAGCAGTTCGAGACGGGGGAAGCGTTGCAGCTGTTGTTTGATCATGGGTCCGTACTGGCGCAGAAGAATGAAAGGACTATAGGCACGCGTTTTTGCCCGGGCAACCGCCAATCGCTTATAGCCAAATGGACTGAGGCCAGCACTATCGGTTCTTAATTCGTCGGCAAAGGCATGCCGTAAAGTAGGCGCCGATGACGCGGCCAGACAGTCCGGCCGCCCGTGAGGAGTCTTTACCGTGAGCGAGCGTTCCAGCCATTGGCAATTGCAGACCATCGTCAGCCAGCTGCGCAGCGCGCGGGATCAGTGGCGCGCACTGAATGGCCGGGCTTCAGGGGAGCAGGGCGGCCGCGAATTGCCATCGCGAGCGGCGATGGCGGAAATCCTCGAGGCGCTGTGTGGCGCGCTGTTCCCGATGCGTCTGGGGCCGGTCGATCTGCGTGAAGAAAGTGAAGATTTCTACGTCGGCCACACGCTTGATGTAGCGCTGAATGCCTTGCTGGCGCAGACGCGCCTGGAGTTGCGTTACGTTGCCCGCCACAGCGCGCAGGACGACAGTGAAGTCGAAACCCGCGCCATCCAGATCGTGCAGGATTTCGCCTTGGCCTTGCCGGGCCTGCGCACGCTGCTCGACACCGATGTGCTCGCGGCCTATCACGGCGACCCGGCGGCACGCAGCGTTGATGAAGTGCTGCTGTGCTATCCGGGCATTCTTGCGGTGATTCACCATCGCCTCGCGCACCATTTATACCGTGCCGGGCTGCCGCTGCTGGCGCGGATCAGCGCGGAGATCGCCCATTCGGCGACGGGCATCGATATCCACCCGGGCGCGCAGATCGGCCGCAGCTTCTTCATCGATCACGGCACCGGTGTGGTGATTGGCGAAACCGCGATCATTGGTGAGCGAGTGCGCATTTATCAGGCGGTGACCCTGGGGGCCAAGCGCTTCCCGGCAGATGAGGACGGCCAGTTGCAGAAGGGCCATCCGCGTCATCCCATCGTTGAGGATGACGTAGTGATATATGCCGGGGCGACGATTCTCGGACGGATCACCATCGGCAAGGGCTCGACCATTGGCGGCAACGTCTGGCTGACACGTAGCGTGCCGGCGGGGGCGAATCTGACGCAGGCGAATCTGCAGCATGATGACGGGACGCAGAAGTAAGTCTTGAATCTGTGTTGTTGTATCGGGCCTCTTCGCGAGTAGGCCGGATCAAGGTAGTGGCCTTAAGCCAATTCATCAGTGAACGAATCTCTCCAAACCCGCGTCATACCCCTCTTTGGGCGCTGTAGGAAACCTACCGCCCAGCCCTGCGATTAGTCCTTACCACCCCATTCATGTTTAACTTGAACGTTCATTCAAGTTAAACCGGTGGTTCGCTGCCCGCTCACAACAGGAGGCTTGCCTTTGCTGAGTCCGATCATTTCAGCCACGCTTCAAACCTTCGAGGTGCACCTTTCATGAGTGCATCGTCTACCCCCGCCAGCGGTCTGGTACGCATGAATCCGCCGGTGTTCTACTTCGCCGCGACGGTCATTCTGCTGTTTGGTCTTGTCGTCATCGCCATCCCCGAACAGGCCGGCGCCTGGTTGCTGGAAGCGCAAAACTGGGCGGCTAATACGGTCGGCTGGTACTACATGCTCGCGATGACCCTGTATCTGGTCTTCGTGGTGGTCACCGCGTTATCCGGCTACGGCAAGATAAAACTCGGTGCCGACCACGACGAGCCCGAATTCAGTTACCTGTCCTGGGCCGGCATGCTGTTCGCCGCCGGGATCAGCATCACGCTGTTCTTCTTCTGCGTCTCCGAACCGCTGACCCATATGCTCCAGCCACCGCAAGGCGACGCGGGCACGGCGGATGCGGCGCGCCAGGCGATGCAGATCCTGTTCCTGCATTGGGGCCTGCATGGCTGGGGCGTATTTGCCTTCGTCGGCATGGCGCTGGCCTATTTCGCTTATCGGCACAATCTGCCGCTGGCCCTGCGTTCGGCGCTGTATCCGCTGATCGGAAAACGCATCAACGGCCCGATCGGCTATGCGGTGGACGGCTTCGGCATCATCGCCACGGTGTTCGGTCTTGGTGCCGACATGGGCTTCGGCGTGTTGCACCTCAACTCGGGCCTGGATTATCTGTTCGGCATCGCCCACACCCAGTGGATTCAGGTCGGCCTGATCACGCTGATGATGGGCGCGGCGATCATCGTTGCGGTCTCCGGTGTCGATAAAGGCGTGCGGGTGATGTCCGACATCAACATGCTGCTGGCCTGCGGGCTGCTGCTGTTCGTGTTGTTTGCCGGGCCGACACAGCACCTGCTCAACACGCTGATCCAGAACGTCGGCGACTACCTCGGCGCCCTGCCGATGAAGAGTTTCGACCTCTACGCCTACGACAAACCGAGTGACTGGCTGGGTGGCTGGACCGTGTTCTACTGGGCCTGGTGGATTGCATGGTCGCCGTTCGTGGGCCTGTTCATCGCGCGGATCTCCCGTGGCCGCACTATCCGTGAATTCGTCTTCGGCGTGCTGTTGATCCCGCTCGGTTTCACCCTGGCGTGGATGTCGATCTTCGGCAACAGCGCCTTGGACCAGGTGCTCAATCACGGCATGAGTGCGCTGGGCATGTCGGCCATCGACAATCCGTCGATGAGCATTTATCTGCTGCTGGAAACCTACCCATGGAGCAAGCCCGTCATCGCCGTGACGGTGTTCATCAGCTTCGTGTTCTTCGTGACGTCTGCGGACTCTGGCACCGTGGTGCTCTCGACCCTGTCGGCGAAGGGCGGCAACCCGGATGAAGACGGGCCGAAATGGCTGCGGGTGTTCTGGGGCGCGATGACCGCGCTGATCACCAGTGCGCTGCTGTTCTCCGGCAGCATCGATGCGCTGAAGTCGGCGGTGGTGCTGACCTCGTTGCCGTTCTCGTTGATTCTGCTGCTGATGATGTGGGGCCTGCACAAGGCGTTCTATCTGGAATCGCAGAAGCAGATCGCGCAGTTGCATTCGCTGGCGCCGGTCTCCGGTTCGCGGCGTGGCACCGGTGGATGGCGTCAGCGTCTGAGCCAGGCCGTGCACTTCCCGTCCCGCGACGAGGTGTACCGCTTCATGGAAAGCACAGTGCGCCCGGCAATCGAGGAAGTGACCGCCGTGTTCGTCGAAAAAGGTCTGCACGTCGTCACTCAGCCGGATCCGGCGCATGACAACGTCAGCCTGGAAATCGGTCATGGCGAGCAGCATCCGTTCATCTATCAGGTGCAGATGCGCGGCTACTTCACGCCATCGTTCGCGCGCGGCGGCATGGGTTCCAAGCAACTCAACAATCGCCGCTACTACCGCGCCGAAGTGCACTTGAGCGAGGGCAGTCAGGACTACGATCTGGTCGGCTACACCAAAGAACAGATCATCAACGACATCCTCGACCAGTACGAACGGCACATGCAGTTCCTGCATCTGGTGCGTTGATCCAACGGCTGAGCGCCGAGAGTTTTTTACGCCTCGGCGTTCAGCACTATGAACAGCACCACCGCCGCCGCCGGCACACCGAATATCGCACTGCCCATCGCAATCTTGGGCCCCGCCGTTGATCCGTCCATCTGTGATGATCACGAAACGGACTATTATTTATCCAAGTGTGTATGGTGTGTATCGCTGCGCGCTTTGTGCCCTAGAGTTGTAATTCTTGACGTCGGAAAGGGCGAAGGAAACCTTTATGAAATTCCCGGTCGTTCTGCACAAGGATGCCGACTCGGACTACGGCGTGGTCATTCCGGACGTACCGGGGTGTTATTCCGCAGGCGCCACGGTAGCCGAAGCTTTTGAAAACACGCAGGAAGCACTGGCGCTGCATTACGAAGGGCTGGTAGCCGATGGCGCGCCGTTGCCACAGGTGCGCGACATCGATGCCCACCTTGATAACCCGGATTACGCGGGCGGGATCTGGGGCGTGGTCGACTTTGACATCACGCCTTACTTCGGCAAATCAGTGCGCTTCAATGCCACATTGCCCGAGCAGTTGCTGGAACGTATTGACCAGACTGTCCGTCGAGACCGGCGCTACCGTTCCCGGTCCGGATTTCTGGCGGCCGCTGCGCTGCGCGAATTGTCGGTATGACGCAGATTCTGCGGGAACGAGCCTGCTCGCTCCCGCAGTCAGGTGCTTTCCCGCTCGATCACTTGGCATCGCAGCAGATTCAGCCGCTGCACTTCGTCGCTCGGCAATACCCCAAGGCTTTCCAGCACCCGCGTTGCCGCCAGCACGCCAATCTCCAGCGAGTCTGAAGCGCAGGAAAAATGTGAAACGTTTCAGCAATTGGTCGAACCGGAGGTCGGCGCCGCGCTGCTTGGGCGTATGCTGGGCGGGTTGTTCAGAATTGGATATGAAGGCCGGACGTTGCGGCAGAACCTGGAGCTGGTTCGACCTGCAAATCGCTTTGCCTGATTGATGGGGCTTTTGTGGCGAGGGGATTCATCCCCGTTCGGCTGCGAAGCAGTCGTAAAACCAGCGCGCCCGGTACAGCTGATTCACCGAGGTTTCAGGTTTTGGGGCGGCTTCGCCACCCATCGGGGATAAATCCCCTCGCCACATAGTTTGGTTTCACCCTCAATCCGCTGTTAATCAAACAAGAGAGGATTCGATGACTTACACCGCTGCCGAAAACCGCTACGACTCCATTCCTTACCGCCGCGTCGGTCGCAGCGGTCTGGTGCTGCCGGCATTGTCGCTGGGCCTGTGGCACAACTTTGGCGACAGCACGCCGATCGAGACCCAGCGTGCCTTGCTGCGCACCGCGTTCGATCTGGGCATCAACCATTTCGATCTGGCCAACAACTACGGCCCGCCATACGGCAGCGCCGAGATCAATTTCGGTCGCCTGCTGCGCGAAGACTTCAAGCAATATCGCGACGAGTTGATCATCTCCAGCAAGGCCGGTTGGGACATGTGGCCCGGCCCGTACGGCCAGGGCGGCGGTTCGCGCAAATACGTGCTGGCCAGCCTCGACCAGAGCCTGCAACGCTTGGGTCTGGATTATGTGGACATCTTCTATTCGCACCGCTTCGACCCGGACACCCCGCTGGAAGAAACCGCCAGCGCCCTCGCCACCGCTGTGCAGCAGGGCAAGGCTTTGTACATCGGCATCTCGTCCTATTCCGGGGTGAAAACCCGCGAGATGGCCGGGCTGCTGAAAGAGTGGAAAGTGCCGCTGCTGATTCATCAGCCGGCGTACAACCTGCTCAATCGCTGGGTGGAAAAGGATCTGCTCGATACCACCGATGAACTCGGCACGGGCGTCATCGCCTTCACGCCGCTGGCGCAGGGTTTGCTCACCGACAAATATCTCAACGGCGTACCGGCCGATGCGCGGGTCAATCGCCCGGGCGGCGGCTCGTTGCAGGCTTCGCACTTGTCCGAAGCAAACATCGCTCACGTGCGAGCGTTGAACGAGATCGCCCAGCGTCGCGGCCAGAGTCTGGCGCAACTGGCATTGGCGTGGACACTGCGTGATCCACGAGTGACCTCGGCACTGATCGGCGCGAGCCGGCCGGAGCAGATCATCGAGAACGTCGGCGCGCTGAAGAATCTGAATTTCAGCGCTGAAGAGCTGGCGGAGATTGACCGGTTTGCCCAGGAGGGCGGGATCAATCTGTGGGAGAAGCCTTCGACGGCCGAATAAGCCGCTTAGAGGATCGTTCCCACGCTCTGCGTGGGAATGCCGCCCGGGACGCTCCGCGTCCCATCTAAAGCCGAACGCGGAGCGTCCGTTGATGCATTCCCACGCGGAGCGAGGGAACGATCATCAGCGATCACTTGAAGAACGGCACATCCCCCAACACCGTCGCCCGCTGCATCACCCGCCGCGCCGGTCGGTAATCGTCCACCGCGTAATGCTGGGTCACGCGGTTGTCCCAGAAGGCAATATCGTCTTTCTGCCAGCGCCAGCGAATGGTGAATTCCGGTCGCGTCGCATGGGCGAACAGAAACTTCAGAATCGCCTCGCTCTCGGTTTCCGTCAGTTCGTTGATCTTCGAAGTGAACCCTTCATTGACGAACAGCGAGCGCCGCCCACTGACCGGATGGGTGCGAATCATCGGGTGCGACAGCGGCGGATTCTTGCGCCGCGCTTCTTCCCACTGCGCCAGCGCTTCAGGCGTGTTGCCGTAGCGCTCCAGCGGAAACGATCGGGTGAAATCGTGGGTGGCGCTCAGACCTTCGAGCAGGCTTTTCATCGGCGCCGACAACGCTTCATATGCCGCGATCCCGCTGGCCCACAACGTGTCGCCACCGAACTCCGGCAGCAACTTGGCGCTGAGCACTGCGCCCATTGCCGGCGTCGGCAGGAAGGTCACGTCGGTATGCCAGATCGCGTTATCGCGCACGTCGGTGACTGCGGTGTCGAGGATCAGTACTTCCGGTTGTTCCGGCACATTCGGGTAGATCGGGTGAATGTGCAGGTCGCCGAAATAATGCGCGAAACGTGCCTGTTGCGCTGGCTCGATCGGTTGGTTGCGGAAGAACAGCACCTGATATTTGAGCAGCGCCTGTTCGATGGCGTCGCGGTGTTCCAGGCTCAGCGGCTGGCTGATGTCGACGCCACTGATCTGCGCGCCGAGGGCCGAGCTTAATGGGGTGATGCTGAGGGTGCTCATGGTCGTTCTCTTCGAATTCGGAGTGTCATGCTTTTGTGGGAGCGAGCCTGCTCGCGAATGCAGAGTGTCAGGCGACAGTGCAGTGACTGATCTAACGCTTTCGCGAGCAGGCTCGCTCCCACAGGGGAATTTTCACAAAGCGATTTAGTGCGCCTGGCCGTGCCATGGCACCAGTCTGCGCTGCAATGCGCGCAGGCCCATTTCCATGGCGAAGGCGATCAGGGCGATGACCAGAATCCCCAGCACCACCACATCGGTGACCAGGAATTGCGCGGCCGACTGCACCATGAAACCCAGGCCACTGGTGGCCGCGATCAATTCAGCGGCGACCAGGGTCGACCAGCCGACACCCAAACCAATGCGCACCCCAGTGAGAATGTCCGGCAGGGCGCTGGGTAAAATCACATGGCGAATCAGTTGTGCACGAGTCGCACCCAGCGACTGCGCGGCGCGCAATTTCGCCGGGTCAACCGTGCGCACGCCGGTCGCGGTGGCGATGGCAATCGGCGCGAAAATCGCCAGATAGATCAGCAGCACTTTCGACAACTCACCGATGCCGCACCAGATCACGATCAGCGGCAGATACGCCAGCGGCGGGATCGGGCGGTAGAACTCGATCAGCGGATCGAGCACACCACGGGCGATGCGGTTGGCGCCGATGGCAATGCCCACCGGCACGGCGGTCAGGATGGCGAAAAAGAGTCCAAGGCCAATGCGGCTGAGGCTGGCGCCGAGGTGCTGCCACAAAGTCGAATCCATGTATCCGGAAGTCGCCAGCAACCAGCCCTTTTGCAGCACGGCGGAGGGCGGCGGCAGGAACAGCGGTTCGATCAGTCCGGTCGCGGTCACCGTCCACCAGATCGCCAGCAGGCCGAACAGGGTCAGCAGGCTGATCCAGCGAGTGCTGAGGCTGCGGCGCACCGGGATGCTCACCGAAGGTGTTTTCACCGCCGCAGCGGAAACGTCGTAACTGCTCATGCGCGCTCCTGCCGGGGTACGGCGCTGCGTTGCGAGAAGACTTTGCTCAGCACGTGCTCGCGGGTTTCGATAAAACGCGGATCGGATTTGATCGCACGGGCCGACTCGCCAGCGGCATAACGCTGACCAAAATCCAATTGCAGGCGCTCAACGATCTGCCCCGGATTCGGCGCCAGCAGAATCAGGTCCGTGGCGAGGAACACCGCTTCTTCAATGTCGTGGGTAATCAGAAAAACCGGCTTGGCCGTGCGTTGCCAGACTTGCAGCAACAGCTCCTGCATCTGCTCGCGAGTGAATGCATCAAGCGCACCGAACGGCTCGTCCATCAGCAACACGCGCGGGTCGGCGGCGAGGGCGCGGGCGAGGCCGACGCGTTGTTTCTGGCCGCCGGAGAGTTGCCAGATACGACGGCTTTCGAAACCGGAAAGATCAACCAGCGCGAGCATTTCCCGGGCGATTTTTTCGCGTTTGTCCCTAGCGACACCGGCCAGTTCAAGGCCGAAGGCGACGTTGGCCAATACGTCCTGCCAGGGCAGCAAGGCGTCGTCCTGAAACACCACGCCACGTTCGGCGCTCGGGCCTTTGACCGGCACGCCGTCGAGGGTGATGCGCCCAGCACTCGGTTCGACGAAACCGGCAATCAGGTTCAACAGCGAAGTCTTGCCACTGCCGGACGGGCCGAGGGCGACCAGCAATTGCTGCGGCCCCAGGGTCAGAGAAATATCCGCCAGCACCGGCTCGGGGCTGCCCGGGTACTGTGCGCTGATGCGCTCCAGCTGTAGCAAGGCCATCGCTGTTATCTCCCGATCAGTTGGTGATGTATTTGGCGCTGACGTAAGGCGCGTAGTCCGGCAGGACGGCTTCGACCTTGCCTTGCTCCTTGAGGAACGCGGCAGTGTCAGTGATGGCTTTGGTGGTCGGCGCGCCGAGATCACTGACCTGATCCGCCGCCAGCGGGTAGACGTTGCCCTGCAGCAGCAATGGGATGTCGCTGGCTTTGGCGCCAGACAGCTTCACCAGTTTGTCGACGTTGCTCTGGTTGGCCAGCCAGGCCTGCGGATCCTTGCGGTAAGCGGCGTAGGCGTCGAGGGTGACCTTGGCGAACGCAGTGACGATTTCCGGGTGCTTTTCGGCGAAGTCTTTGCGCACGATCCAAGCATCGAAGGTTGGCGCGCCGAACTTGGCCAGCTCGCCGGAGGTGATCAGCACTTTGCCGTTTTCCTTGGCCACGCCCAGTGCCGGATCCCACACGTAAGTGGCGTCGATGTCGCCGCGTTTCCACGCCGCGATGATCGCTGGCGGCGCGAGGTTGAGCACGGTGACTTTCGACGGATCGATGTGCCAGTGCTTGAGCGCGGCGAGCAGGCTGTAGTGCCCGGTGGACACGAACGGCACGGCGATTTTCTTGCCGATCAGATCCTGCGGAGTCTTGATGCCGGAACCGTCGCGCGCGACCAGTGCTTCAGCGGCGCCGATCTGCGTGGCAATCAGGAAGGTTTCTACCGGTACCTTGCGGGTGATCGCGGCGGTCAACGGACTCGAACCGAGGTAGCCGATCTGCACATCGCCGGACGCGATGGCGGCGATGATGTCGGCGCCGTTATCGAACTTGCGCCAGCTGATATCGGCCTTGGTAGCTTTCTCGTAGGCGCCGTCGGCCTGAGCGACCTTGGCCGGGTCGACGGTAGTCTGGTAGGCGACAGTGAGGTCGGCCGCCTGGGCCAGGAAGCTTGCAGCGGCCAGTGAGGCGGCGGCGAGCAGGCGAAGCGGGAAATTCAGTTTCAATTGAGAGCTCCAGATCAGGCGACCGAATGTCGGCATGAGTGGAGACTAAATGATCTAAGAATCGCGAAATAAATAACTTTTTCGAATGAGCTTATGAGCGGAAAAATCTAAGGCAGCAGAGGATGTGAGCCTTTGACTGATCGTTCCCACGCTCTGCGTGGTAACGCCTCAAGGGACGCTCTGCGTCCGAAGTGACGCGGAGCGTCACAGGCTGCATTCCCACGCAGAGCGTGGGAACGATCAAGGCCGGGGCGGCTTTAATTGCTGATGGCGAGAATACTCGCCTGATACGCGCCGACAAACACATCGAAATCGCCGACTTCGTTCTGCTCAAGCTCGGTCTGCTGTGCCAGCGACGCGCGCGCCAGCTCTTCAAACTTCGCTTGCTCGTCTGCCGCCAACGGCTCGCTACGGAAGAACTCGGCGTGGGTCTGGCTCTGGCGCAGGGAGAACTGCGCAAAGCTTTCCTTGTGCTCAGCCATGGCCGCCAGCACCTGCGCCGATGGCGTCAGCGACGGGTCGTTGACCTTGGCCAGTTGCGCATCCAGCGCCTTGCTGTGGGCATCGCCGCCGACGCTCTGATCGAGCATCGCCGCCAGCGGAGCAATCTGTTCCAGCAGTTCAGCGGCCCATTGCTTCATCTCGACCGACTCACCATCACGCTGCAATTGCAGGCCCGGACGGCGACCTTCCTTGACCACGCTGAGGAAGTTCGAGGTGGCGTTGCCGCACGAAGTGTTGGTCAGCAGCGGGCTGTCGGTCAGCGCGCAGTACAGCAGGAAGGCGTCGATGAAGCGCGATTCGGTGAGGTCGATGCCCATTGGCAGGAACGGGTTGATGTCCAGGCAGCGCACTTCGACGTACTGGATGCCGCGCGCCATCAGCGCCTGGATCGGCCGCTCGCCGGTGTAGGTCACGCGTTTCGGGCGGATGTTGGAGTAGTACTCGTTTTCGATCTGCAGGATGTTGGTGTTGAGCTGCACCCACTCACCATCCTTGTGCGTACCGACTTCAACATACGGCGCATACGGCGTGGCCACGGCTTCGCGCAGGCTGTCGGTGTAGCTCGCCAGATCGTTGTAGCACGGTGTCAGGCCGGCCTGGGCGTTGCTCTGATAACCGAGATCGCTCATGCGCAGGCTGGTCGCGTACGGCAGATACAGCGTGTCCGGGTCGAGCTGCTCGAGCTGATGCGAACGCCCGCGCAGGAAGCCGGCGTCCAGCGCCGGCGAGGCACCGAACAGGTACATCAGCAGCCAGCTGTAGCGACGGAAGTTGCGGATCAGCGCGATGTAGGACGCCGACTGGAAATCGCGATCGGTGCCGACGAAACCTTCAGCCTCGCGCAGCAACGGCCAGAGTTGTTCCGGCAGGGAAAAGTTGTAGTGAATCCCGGCAATGCACTGCATGGTCTTGCCGTAACGCAGGGCCAGGCCCTTGCGATAAACGTACTTGAGCTGACCGATGTTGGAGGTGCCGTAATAGGCGATCGGAATATCTTCCTCGGCCGGCAACGGGCACGGCATCGATGGACTCCACAGATACTCGTTGCCGAGTTTGCTGTAGGCAAAACGATGAATCTTGTCCAGGCTTGCCAGCGTGTCGGCAGGATCCGGCAGGGCGGGGGTGATGAATTCCAGCAGCGACTCGGAGTAGTCGGTGGTGATCTGTTCGTTGGTCAGCGCGGAACCCAGGGCTTCGGGGTGCGGCGTTTGCGCCAGGCGACCTTCACTGGTCACGCGCAGGCATTCACGTTCGATACCGTGCAGGCACTGCTTGAGCAGAGAAAGGTTAGCGCGCTCGCCGAGCAGAGCCAGGCGGCGGTTGAGAAGTTCGCTCAATTTGGATTCCTTCACGCGTCAGTCGCCCCAATATGGGGGTGGGCAGGACGGTCTACAAGGGTGAAGTTGAAACTGGCGTTATCGCCTGGTTTGTAGCGGCAGGCCATTTGCCGGTCAGTCAAGAACTGCACAATCCCTGTGGGAGCGAGCCTGCTCGCGAAGAGGGTTTTGCAGTCAATTTCATCGTCGACTGACACACCGTCTTCGCGAGCAGGCTCGCTTCCACAGGATTCATTGCGCCGAAATTAACTCAAAATGATGAGCAACATCTACAGGACAGCGAAGGTGCCTTGCGCTTTTGCGACCAGTTTGTCGCCCTGCACCACCTCGGCTTCGACCACCAGCGTGCGCCGGCCCGGGTGGATCACCCGCGCCGTGCACAGCACCTCGCCATCGGAAACGGCGCGGATGTAGTTGATCTTGCATTCGATGGTCGCACTCTGCTGATCGAAGCCATGGCTGCTGGAACACGCCAGGCCCATAGCAATATCGACCAGACTGAACAGCGCACCGCCGTGCAGTTTGCCGCCGCGGTTGCGCAGTTCGGGCTCAAGCGCCAGGGCGACTTGCGCCACCCCGGTTTCGAGACTGTGCAGGCGACAGCCCAACAGCTTGAAAAACGCGCTCTCGACGAGCCCGGCCGGCATGTCCATCAGCGTTTCTTCAACTGCTTGGCGTTGGCGAACAGCGAGGCCATCGCATTGTTCACCGGCGCGGCGGTGGCGGTTTCCTTGCGCGGCGCGTTGCCCGAAGACTGGCGCGGTGCCGAGCCCGGGCGCGAGCCACGGGCGCCATCGATTTTCTCGCCCGGGGTGTCGCTCATGCGCATCGACAGGCCGACGCGTTTGCGCGGGATATCGACTTCCATGACCTTCACTTTCACCACGTCACCGGCCTTGACTGCTTCGCGTGGGTCCTTGATGAACTTCTCCGACAGCGCCGAAATGTGCACCAGACCGTCCTGGTGCACGCCGATGTCGACGAACGCACCGAACGCGGTCACGTTGGTCACCACGCCTTCGAGGATCATCCCCAGTTGCAGGTCCTTGAGGTCCTCGACGCCTTCCTGGAACTCGGCGGTCTTGAACTCCGGACGTGGGTCGCGACCGGGTTTTTCCAGTTCTTGCAGGATGTCGGTGACGGTCGGCAGACCGAAGGTTTCGTCGGTGAATTTCTTCGGATCCAGACGCTTGAGGAACGCGGCATCGCCGATCAGCGAGCGAATGTCGCGGTCGGTTTCAGCGGCAATGCGCTGCACCAGCGGATAGGCTTCCGGGTGAACCGCCGACGAATCCAGCGGGTTGTCGCCGTTCATCACGCGCAAGAAACCGGCGGCCTGTTCGAAGGTTTTTTCGCCCAGACGCGCGACTTTCTTCAGCGCTGCACGGGTCTTGAACGCGCCGTGTTCGTCACGGTGAGCAACGATGTTCTGCGCCAGCGTCGCATTGAGGCCGGAAATCCGTGCCAGCAAAGCCACGGAGGCGGTGTTCACATCCACGCCCACGGCGTTCACGCAATCCTCGACCACGGCATCCAGACCGCGCGCCAGTTTCAGCTGCGAGACATCGTGCTGGTACTGGCCGACACCGATGGATTTCGGATCGATTTTCACCAGTTCGGCCAGCGGATCCTGCAAGCGACGGGCGATCGACACGGCGCCACGGATCGACACATCGAGGTCCGGGAATTCCTTGGCCGCCAGTTCCGACGCCGAGTACACCGAGGCGCCGGCTTCAGACACCATGACCTTGGTCATTTTCATCGCTGGATATTTTTTGATCAGCTCGATCGCCAGCTTGTCGGTCTCGCGGCTGGCAGTGCCGTTACCGATGGCGATCAGGTCCACCGAGTGTTTGGCGCACAGCGCGGCGAGAATGGCGATGGTTTGATCCCATTTGTTGTGCGGCACGTGCGGGTAAACCGTGGCGTGGTCGAGCAGCTTGCCGGTGGAGTCGACCACGGCCACCTTGCAGCCGGTACGCAGGCCCGGGTCGAGGCCCAGGGTCGCGCGCGGGCCGGCCGGAGCGGCCAGCAGCAGGTCGTGCAGGTTGTGCGCGAACACGTTGATCGCTTCGGTTTCGGCACCGTCGCGCAGCTCGCCAAGCAGGTCGGTTTCCAGGTGGGTGTAGAGCTTGACCTTCCAGGTCCAGCGCACCACTTCACCGAGCCATTTGTCCGCCGGGCGGTTCTGGTTCTGGATGCCGAACTGCTGAGCGACCATGCCTTCGCACGGATGCATCGTGCCGGGCAGCTCATCGCCGACTTTCAGCGCGGAGCTGAGAATGCCTTCGTTGCGGCCACGGAAAATCGCCAGGGCGCGGTGCGAGGGCATGCTTTTCAGCGGCTCGTCGTGTTCGAAATAATCACGGAACTTGGCGCCTTCCTCTTCCTTGCCAGCGATGACGCGGGCACTGAGGATCGCTTCCTGTTTGAGGAAATTGCGCAGCTTTTCCAGCAGGCTGGCGTCTTCGGCGAAGCGCTCCATGAGAATGTATTTGGCGCCTTCCAGCGCAGCCTTGATGTCGGCCACGCCCTTTTCGGCGTCGACGAAGCGCGCGGCTTCGGTTTCCGGCGACAGGTTCGGGTCGTTGAACAAGCCGTCGGCCAGTTCGCCGAGGCCGGCTTCGAGGGCGATCTGGCCCTTGGTGCGGCGCTTCTGCTTGTACGGCAGGTACAAGTCTTCGAGACGGGTCTTGGTGTCGGCGAGCTTGATGTCGCGCTCAAGGGCAGGGGTGAGTTTGCCTTGCTCCTCGATGCTGGCGAGGATGCTGATGCGCCGTTCGTCGAGTTCTCGCAGGTAGCGCAGGCGCTCTTCCAGATGACGCAACTGGGTGTCATCGAGGCTGCCGGTGACTTCTTTCCGGTAACGGGCGATAAAGGGAACGGTAGAACCTTCATCGAGTAGCGCGACGGCCGCTTCGACCTGTTGTGGGCGTACGCCGAGTTCCTCGGCGATGCGGCTGTTGATGCTGTCCATAAAACCACCTGACATAGTATGAAAGCAGGCTCGCAGGCACGCAGATAATGGCCTGGAGGCTGATTGAGCGGCTGGAAAATTGCCGCTGCCTGGATCAAGAAGCTGCCCATTGACCCGTGAAATCGAACAGTTACTGCACAGGGCCGGAAAAAATACCGGCCACTTACGGTAACGATTCAGACGTTGCCTGGCGCAAAACGCCGCGCATTATAACCAGCGTTCTGTCATTCGGGGGCGTTGCAGGCTGTAGGCATAAACCCCGGTTTTCTGGCAGTGAAGGAAAAATCTGCTAACAATGCACACGGTGCGTATAACGACAGCTACGCCATAATGCGCGCCGAGCTAAAAGGAGCATCCAATGAGCAGCACTGCACAAACGGCTGAAGGCGAAAAAATTCTTATCGTTGATGACGATCCGGGGCTGAGCAGCCTGCTGGAGCGTTTCTTCGTCAGCAAGGGCTACCGTGCCCGTACCGTTCCGAACACCGAGCAGATGGACCGTCTGCTGGCGCGTGAAGTGTTCAATCTGGTCGTTCTCGACCTGATGCTGCCGGGCGAAGACGGCCTGACCGCGTGCCGCCGCCTGCGCAGCGCGAACAACCAGATTCCGATCATCATGCTCACCGCCAAGGGCGATGAGCTGAGCCGTATCAAGGGCCTTGAACTGGGCGCCGACGATTACCTGGCCAAGCCGTTCAACCCCGACGAGCTGATGGCGCGGGTCAAAGCGGTATTGCGCCGTCAGGCCGCACCGGTACCGGGCGCACCGGGCAGTGAGGACGAAAACGTCACCTTCGGTGATTACGTGTTGTCGCTGGCGACCCGCGAGCTCAAGCGTGGCGATGAAGTGCACATGCTCACCACCGGTGAGTTCGCGGTACTCAAGGCGCTGGTGATGAACGCGCGTCAGCCGCTGACTCGCGACAAGCTGATGAACCTCGCCCGTGGCCGTGAATGGGATGCGCTGGAGCGTTCCATCGACGTGCAGATCTCGCGTCTGCGCCGGATGATCGAACCCGATCCGTCGAAACCGCGCTACATCCAGACCGTCTGGGGCGTGGGTTACGTGTTCGTACCGGATGGCACCGCCACCAAGTGATCGGTGATTTGTAGGAGCGGGTCTGCAAGGCTCTGGTCGCACGGCCATTGCCACAGACTCGCAATCCGCAATATGCGAGCATTGCTCGCTCCTGCAAGTGTGTAGCGGTTAAAGATGAAAACCCCCGTCTGGTTCCCCCAAAGTTTTTTCTCCCGCACCCTCTGGCTGGTGCTGATCGTCGTGCTGTTTTCCAAGGCGCTGACCCTGGTTTATCTGTTGATGAACGAGGACGTGCTGGTGGACCGCCAATACAGCCATGGTGTCGCTCTGACGCTGCGCGCCTATTGGGCCGCCGACGAAGAAAACCGCGCAAAAATTGCCGATGCCGCGACCCTGATTCGTGTGGTCGGCGCCGGTGTGCCGGAAGGCGAGCAGCACTGGCCGTACAGCGAAATCTATCAGCGGCAGATGCAGGCGGAACTGGGTGCCGACACCGAGGTGCGTTTGCGCATGCACTCGCCACCGGCGCTGTGGGTGAGGGCACCGAGCCTGGGCGATGGCTGGCTGAAAGTGCCGTTGTATCCACATCCGTTGCGCGGCCAGAAAATCTGGAACGTGCTCGGCTGGTTCCTCGCCATCGGCCTGCTATCGACGGCGTCGGCATGGATTTTCGTCAGCCAGCTCAACCAGCCTTTGAAGCGCCTGGTGTATGCCGCGCGGCAACTCGGCCAAGGCCGCAGCGTGCGCCTGCCGATCAGCGACACGCCGAGCGAAATGACCGAGGTTTATCGCGCCTTCAACCAGATGGCCGAGGACGTTGAACAGGCCGGACGCGAGCGCGAGCTGATGCTGGCGGGGGTTTCCCACGACTTGCGCACACCGCTGACGCGCTTGCGCCTGTCGCTGGAATTGATGGGCGATCACACCGATCTCACCGACGACATGGTCCGCGATATCGAAGACATGGACGCGATTCTCGACCAGTTCCTCGCGTTCATCCGCGATGGTCGTGATGAGTCAGTGGAGGAGGTGGACCTCAGCGATCTGGTGCGTGAAGTCGCCGCGCCGTACAACCAGAACGAAGAGAAAGTGCGCCTGCGCCTGGAACCGATCCAGCCGTTTCCGCTGCGTCGAGTGTCGATGAAACGCCTGCTCAACAACCTGATCGGCAACGCCTTGAACCATGCCGGCACGGGAGTTGAGGTCGCGGCTTATGTGTCCGGAGATACCAGCGCGCCGTATGTGGTCCTGAGCGTGATGGACCGTGGCGCGGGGATTGATCCGTCCGAGCTTGAGGCAATCTTCAACCCGTTCACCCGAGGTGATCGGGCTCGCGGTGGCAAAGGCACCGGGCTGGGGCTGGCGATCGTGAAAAGGATTGCGGCGATGCATGGCGGCAACGTCGAATTGCGCAACCGGTCCGGGGGTGGACTGGAGGCGCGGGTGAGATTGCCGCTGGGGTTGATGTTGCCCCGAGATGCGGTTTAGAAGCAGCTGCAAGCTGCAAGCTGCAAGCTACAAGCTGCAAGCAAGAGCGCTTTTCACTTGCCGCTTGAGGCTTGCCGCTAGCAGCTGCTTCTCTAGCCCTTGCCCTTGGTGCGGGTCATATTCGGCCCGCCATTCTTTTCCAGATGCTCGATGATGATCCCGGCGACATTCTTGCCCGTAGTGGTTTCGATGCCTTCCAGTCCCGGCGACGAGTTCACTTCCATCACCAGCGGACCGTGATTGGAGCGCAGGATATCCACACCCGCCACCGCCAGGCCCATGACCTTGGCAGCGCGTAACGCGGTCATGCGTTCCTCCGGGGTGATCTTGATCAGGCTGGCGCTGCCGCCGCGATGCAGGTTGGAACGAAATTCCCCCGGTTTGGCCTGGCGCTTCATTGCCGCGATCACCTTGTCGCCGACCACGAAGCAGCGGATATCCGCGCCGCCGGCCTCCTTGATGTATTCCTGAACCATGATGTTCTGCTTCAGGCCCATGAACGCTTCGATCACCGATTCTGCCGCCGTCGCGGTTTCGCACAGCACCACGCCGATGCCCTGAGTGCCTTCGAGCACCTTGATCACCAGCGGTGCGCCGTTGACCATGGCGATCAGGTCGGGAATATCGTCCGGCGAGTGGGCAAAACCGGTGACCGGCAGACCGATTCCGCGTCGCGACAGCAGCTGCAGTGAACGCAATTTGTCCCGCGAGCGGGCGATGGCCACCGACTCGTTGAGTGGGAACACGCCCATCATTTCGAACTGACGCAATACCGCGCAACCATAGAACGTCACCGACGCGCCGATCCGCGGGATCACCGCGTCGAAACCTTCCAGCGGTTTGCCGCGGTAATGGATCTGCGGCTTGTGGCTGGCAATGTTCATGTAGGCGCGCAAGGTGTCGATCACCACCATTTCATGCCCGCGCTCGATTCCGGCTTCGACCAGACGGCGGGTGGAATACAGACGCGGATTACGCGACAGCACAGCGATCTTCATGCAACACCTGTGGAGGAGGTAGATACCGGGAACACCGGCTTGTCTTGTACATACTTGATGCCCGGATTGACCACCAACTGGCCATCGATCAGGGCTTTGGAACCGAGCAACAGGCGATAGCGCATGGACTTGCGGCAGGCCAGGGTGAACTCCACCGGCCAGACCCGATCGCCAAGGGCCAGCGTGGTGCTGATCACATAGCGCACTTGCGCATGGCCGTTGGAGCTCTTGATGGTTTTGCGCGTGACCAGCGGTGCTTCACAGCGCCGGTGACGCAACTGCACCACCGTGCCGAGATGCGCAGTGAAGCGCACCCATTTCTCGCCGTCGCGTTCGAACGGTTCGATATCGGTGGCGTGCAGGCTGGAGGTGCTGGCGCCGGTGTCGATTTTTGCGCGCAGGCCAGCGACTCCCAGGCCCGGGAGCGCCACCCACTCGCGCAGACCGACAACGGTCAAATGATCAAATGTCTTCAAAGAAAAAAACCAAGGGTTAACGCTTCCAGGCCTCGTCCGGCACCTGGGCCAACGCTTTGAATGCGGGTCTGGCGAACCAGTAGCCCTGCATCAGAAATATTCCACAGTCCGCGAGGAAATCCCGTTCCCCGGCGCTTTCTATGCCTTCGGCAATGACTGTAACGTCCAACTCCGCACACATTGTGACAATCCCCCGCACGATCACCTGACGGACACGGTCCTGGTCAACATCGCGGATCAGCGCCATGTCGAGTTTGATCAGGTCCGGTTGGAAATCAGCCAGCAGATTGAGCCCCGAATAACCGGCGCCGAAATCGTCGATGGCGGTCTTGAAGCCGAATTCGCGGTATTCACGCAGAATATTGGTCAAATGGCGATAATTATCTACGTGCTCGATTTCCAGGGTTTCGAAAATCAGTCGGTCGATCGGAAAGTTGTGTTTGCGTGCGGCCTCCAGTGTGCTGCGAATGCATAGCTCTGGACGGTAGACGGCGTTGGGCAAAAAGTTGATCGACAAGTGTGTCTGCATATTAAGGCTCGCCGCGCCTTCGATGGCGCGGGTCCGGCAGAGCTGGTCGAAACGGTAGCGGTTATCTTCTGTAACCTGATTTAACACCGACAGTGCACCTTCCCCGGCCACGCCTCGCACCAGCGCCTCGTGGGCGAATACCGACTGGTCGCGCAGGTCGACGATCGGCTGGTAGGCGAAGGCAAAATCGAAGTCCAGCGGTTCGCTCTGCTGGCAGCCCTGGCAACCGCCCTTGGTTGAGGTCAACGAAGTTGGAAATTTAGTCACGCGGTCACTCCAGGCCGGTCAGGCGGCGAAGATCACAGTCTATCTGGAGGGCCGAGTTCTTGCGCCCGACAGAAACGGTAGTACAGTTCCGACTACTGGCTGAGCGAGGAATTCATATGGGACAGAAGCAGGAGGAGGACGACAAGGTCCGTCTCGATAAATGGCTATGGGCAGCGCGTTTCTACAAGACCCGTGCATTGGCCAAAGCCGCCATTGAAAGTGGCAAGGTGCATTGCCGTGGCGAGCGCTGCAAACCGGGCAAGGAGCCGCGCATCGGTGATGAGTTCGAGATTCGTACCGGCTTCGAAGTGCGCACGGTGAGGGTCGAGGCATTGTCGATCGTGCGTCGTGGCGCACCCGAGGCGCAGACCTTGTATGCCGAGACCGAGGCGAGTGTCGCCAAGCGTGAAGCGGCTGCGGCAATGCGCAAGGCAGGGTCGTTGGGCGTGAGCACCGATGGCAAGCCGAGCAAGAAACAGCGGCGTGATCTGTTCAAGTTTCGCGGTAGCAGCAACGAAGATTGAAACGTTGTGCCGGCCTCTTCGCGAGCAGGCTCGCTGCCACATTTGATCAAGTCGTCTGTGGCAGCGAGCCTGCTCGCGAATCGAGTACGACGCGGTATCAGGCGCTACGCACCACACTCATCCGCGACACCATCGGCAGCTTGCCCAGCAACGCGAAAACCGGCGCGGTCAGCTTCAACCAGAAGTTCGCCGCGTGATAGGCAAACGGTGTGTAGTAACCCCAGCCCAACGCCCACACCGCCAGCAGCACGCCGCCGATGTAGTCGTCCTGACCCCAATGCGCGCCGGCCACCAGACGCGGCAGCATGAACAACACGGCCAGACCCCATACTGTTAGAAATTGTCCGACGGTGCGGCTGAACACGCCCATGAACAACGCCCAGATCAACAACACTGAGGCATGATCACCGGGGAAACTCTGGCCGGAACGGTCCTTCAGCTCCCAGGTTTTTTCCAGATGCGGAAAGTAATCGCTGATGTGCACGGCGCCCTCAAGCACCATTGACGGGCTGCTGTGCTGCCAGCCCATGTGATCGGCGAATTTGGAAAACAGCGCGCGGATCACCACCATCAGCAGCAGGATCGAGAAAAAACCGAAGAACGCGCGACGCACGTCGATCGCCCTGAAGACCCAGTCGCCCTTGATCAGCAGCGTCAGCAGAATCAGTCCGACGACGATGTCGAACGGGCGCAGACTTGCAATTGCCCAAATGTGGAGCCATATCGGGTTGCTGGCCAGCGGTGCATTCAGCGAGCGGAACAGCCACTCGTCGAAAATCACACACAGCATCTGGCCGGTAGGCCATAACCAGAAAGCCAGCAGCGCCAACGGCACTACGTTACACAGAACCAGCCGGCCGAGGTTCCACCTTGATTGGAACAAACCCGGATTGTTCATAAAATGCCTCCCATGGCGAAAAAGCGCCGGCACCAAAAAAAGTGCCAGCAAGCGCAAATTTTCACGTTTTGTAATCATTTTGTCATCACATTCAGATACCCAGACCTATGACTGACCTAGCGGATACCGATTTCACTCAACGCTTCATCTTCGATGACAGCGACACTCGCGGCGAACTGGTAGCGCTGGAGCGCAGCTACGCTGAAGTCCTCGCCAAACACCCGTACCCGGAACCTGTCGCGCAGTTGCTCGGCGAACTGATGGCGGCCGCTTCGTTGCTGGTCGGCACGCTCAAGTTCGATGGCTTGCTGATTTTGCAGGCACGCTCGGAAGGGCCGATTCCGCTGCTGATGATCGAGTGCTCCAGCGAGCGTGAGATCCGTGGTCTGGCGCGTTACAACGCCGAGCAGATCGCCGCAGACGCCACCCTCAGCGATCTGATGCCGGACGGCGTTCTGGCCCTGACCGTCGACCCGACTGTTGGCCAGCGCTATCAGGGCATTGTCGATCTCGACGGCGAAACCCTGTCGGATTGCTTCACCAACTACTTCGTCATGTCGCAGCAGGTTGGCACGCGCTTCAAGCTGTTCGCCGACGGTCGTCGTGCCCGCGGCATGCTGCTGCAACAACTCCCCGCCGATCGCTTGAAAGACGAAGAGGATCGCGCCGCCAGCTGGCAGCACCTCACCGCGTTGGCCAGCACTCTGAGCGCCGATGAGCTGCTGAGCCTGGACAACGAAACCGTCCTGCATCGCCTGTACCACGAAGAGCAGGTGCGCCTGTTCGATGTGCAGCATTTGCGCTTCAGTTGCAGTTGCTCGCGGGAACGCTCCGGCAATGCGCTGGTCAGTCTTGGGCTGGAAGATGCGCTGGCGCTGGCCGCCGAGCAGGGCGGCAAAGTCGAGATCGATTGCCAGTTCTGCAATCAGCAGTACCTGTTCGACGCGGCCGATATTGCTCAATTGTTCGCTGGCGCGGGCGTCGATACGCCGTCAGATACCCGTCACTAAAACGGTTCAGCGCAGGTAAATTCACTGCGGAATGACGGAATATCGCCGTTACGACGGGAGGACCCTACTCTTTTTGGGCTTTTCTGGCATAATCCGGCCCACTTTTTTCGCGGTAGTAGTGCACGACTTTCTACTACAAAACGTTTGGAGCACACTCGGCCACTGGCCGACGGGGAACCTCATGACGCAAGCCAATAACGCCGTGTACACCGATCTGAGTGTTGATGATCTGGTAAAAGAAGCCCTGAATCGCGGTGAAGGCGAGCTTGCCGATACCGGCGCTCTGGTTGTTCGCACCGGTCACCGCACCGGCCGTTCGCCAGTCGACCGTTTCATCGTTGAAGAGCCTTCCACCCAGGCTGCTATCGCCTGGGGCCCGATCAACCGCAAGTTCCCGGCCGACAAGTTCGATGCCCTGTGGGCTCGCGTCGAGGCCTTCAACAACGCGCAAGAGCACTTCGTTTCCCACGTGCATGTAGGCGCGGCGGAAGATCACTACCTGGCCGTGAAAATGACCACGCAGACTGCCTGGCAGAACCTGTTCGGTCGTTGCCTGTTCATCAACCCGGCCCAGTACAACCCGGCTGGCCGTGAAGAATGGCAAGTGCTCAACGTCGCCAACTTCGAGTGCGTGCCTGAGCGTGACGGCACCAACTCCGATGGTTGCGTGATCATCAACTTCGCGCAGAAGAAAGTGCTGATCGCCGGCATGCGTTACGCCGGCGAGATGAAGAAAGCCATGTTCTCGGTGCAGAACTTCCTGCTGCCGGCCGCTGACGTGCTGCCAATGCACTGTGCTGCCAACATCGGCGAAGACGGCGACGTGACCCTGTTCTTCGGTCTGTCGGGCACCGGTAAAACCACCCTGTCGGCCGACGAAAGCCGTTACCTGATCGGTGACGACGAACACGGCTGGGGCGAAGGCGTGGTGTTCAACATCGAAGGCGGTTGCTACGCCAAGTGCATCGACCTCTCCGAGAAGAACGAGCCGGTCATCTGGAAAGCCATCAAGCACGGTGCAGTGCTGGAGAACGTCGTTATCGACGACGCCAAGCACGCCGACTACGCCGATGTCAGCCTGACCCAGAACAGCCGCGCCGCCTACCCGCTGGAGCACGTTGCCAAGCGCTCCGAGAAGAACCTGGGTGGCGAGCCAAACGCGGTGATCTTCCTGACCTGCGACCTGACCGGCGTACTGCCGCCAGTGTCGATCCTCAACGAAGAACAAGCGGCCTACCACTTCCTGTCCGGCTACACCGCACTGGTGGGCTCGACTGAAATGGGTTCGGGCAGCGGCATCAAGTCGACCTTCTCCACCTGCTTCGGCGCACCGTTCTTCCCGCGTCCGGCTGGTGAGTACGCAGAACTGCTGATCAAGCGCATCCGCGGCTTCGGCTCCAAGGTCTACCTGGTCAATACCGGCTGGACCGGCGGCGGCTACGGCGTCGGCCAACGCTTCAACATCCCGACCACCCGCGCGGTGATCGCAGCGATCCAGAGCGGCGCGCTGATCGGTGCAGCCACCGAACACCTCGACACCATCAACCTCGACGTGCCTCTGGCGGTCCCGGGCGTCGACACCAACCTGCTAAACCCACGCAACACCTGGGCTGACAAGGCGGCGTACGACGAAGCCGCGAAAGCACTGGCCGGTCTGTTCATCGAGAACTTCAAGAAGTTCGAAGTGAGCGACGCGATCAAGGCGGCTGGGCCGAAATTGTAAGTAGTGGTTTGCAGTGAATAAAAAACCGCCCTTTGGGGCGGTTTTTTCATGGGCGAAGATTTGGGTAAGCTCATCTCAACGGCGGTTCGTCACTTGCCGTGTAGCAGTAATCGTTCATTTTTGGCGTGATACGGCCAGAGTAATGCCACTTAACATTCCTGCAAAATGATCCTCTAGCTAAGGCCATTGCCGCCGTGCATGCATGACACGCAGCACTTCCACCCGGTCTTTTTTGATTGCGTAGACGATGACGTAGTTGGCGGCCGCAACGATTTCACGTGTTCCGTGGACCCTGCCCTTTCGGTACAAGGTTGGGCGCTGTCTTGCTATTTCCCCTTTTGATTCGAACATTTCATCGAGATCCGCAGCAGCGTCTGGGTTGTCCTGACCGATTCGATCCATTATCCGGTCTCGGTCAGCAAGCGCTTCCGGGCGCCAGACCAACCTCATCAGCGCCCTCGTTGACGCAGGGCATCACGCTTGGCGGCGAATATTCGGCGAGCATCTTCATCGCTGATACTTGGCCTTGGATCATCGATGCTGATCTGCACCTGTCGCTTGAACCATTCCTCATAAGCGGCCGCTTCATGGGCTTGTTTCAACGCTTCAGAGCGATCAGGCCTGGCGTAGGTTTTCAGTTGCAGCGGGTCATAACCGGAGGCATCCACGTTAAATTGGCTGATGCCCAAGCCCTGCAGGTAGGCCACCAGCGTCTCCAGCCTCTTGAACAGGCGCACCTGACCACTGCGTTGTGCTGTCAGCGCGCATTTGCGGCTACCTTGCCGAATCTCGACCGACCAGCCTCCCGGTTTCGCGACGATGATTGTGCCGCTCACAGAACCGTTTTCGACCAAGCGAAGGAGGGCGCTGTGGTCGATGTTTTCAGTGCTGGCCATAAATGCGAGCCCTTCGCTGAGTAATGGCTCCCATCGTACGCAATCAATAGTAGTTTGCAAAATTTGACTCCTGATGCTGGATACGCCGTGTGCAGCGATGATGTTTCGTTTGTTGCTGGGCCGGGGCTTTCGGACTTGCAGCAGGTCGCAGCCGTCCTGTGTCAGCGGATACAGAGCGTAGGTGATGTGGGTGTCACTGACCAAAGCAGCGACACCCACGACTATAGGTTCGCACCACCGCCTCGCGATAGCCGACAAGGCATCGCGTGAAGTAGGAATGGGACGAACAAAGCGCCAGACGTTGCTACCGATTCTTCAACGCCTTTCAACGCAGATGCTGGTAACCGGAAATATCCAGCAGGCTTGTGGTCAGTCCGGTCGCCGGCCGGTAGATCGTGCCTTTGACTGCCGAGAATGGCACGCCGTTGCTGCCCAGCGAGACATAGCGTTCACCTTTATCCAGCTCGGTGAAGTAGGTGTAGGACTGAGTATGCATCTTCTTGTAGCGAGCTTCGTCGCTGACGATGGCGCCGGTGAGGCGGCGCAGGTCGGTATCGTTCAGGTTGAGAGTTTTGCTCAGTGGCGCGCCCCAGCGCTTGAGGCAGGTCTCGGCGAGATGGCGAACGATGCGGCCGGGCTCGATCAGCGCGTTGAGGTCGCTGCTGCTACTCGGCTCGCCGCCGAGCGCCGTGGCGTTGCCAGCAAGGGTGGCGTGGCGACCGGCCATTGGATAGATCGAAGTCCTGGTGCCGGTAGCGGTTTGCGGGATCACGCAGCTGAAGCCTTTTGAGCGCTCGTCGCGGGCATAGAAGGCGATGTATTCCTTGACGTTGGATTCGAGTTTGACGCGGTTTTCCTGGAAGTTGCCAATTCCCGGGACTGGATCAATCGCAAAGATATTCACCGGAATATGTTTGAGCGCAGCGTCCCTGGACATTGCATTGGCAAGCATATGGCAACTGATACCACCCCGGCTCCAGCCGAGCAGATTGACACGCGTCGGAATAATGCCGTCCTTGCGGAAAGTCTTGATGATCTGTTCCTGCAACTTCTGTTGCGTGATACTTCGGTCGCCATAGTTATACTGGCGCCAGAACCAGGAACCTTCCTCTTTTACATCTTCAATAGGAATGCCTGCGGCTTTCAGACGGTTATATTCTGCCTCGGTAAGTTGTTTACGCTGCCAATCGCATTTGCCTTTGATGATATTCAACGCGTGCTGCACGTTTTCATCCCAGCCTTTGCCGAACAGCGTGCCGGACAAGCCGTATTCAGAGGTCTTGGTGAACAGGTCGTCGGCTTGCAGATTGCCGCTGCCAGGGCCATCGACGACGATCCACTCGGCGAATTCGCGTCCACTGTGGTGTGCAGCGAGCGTAGAAACGATTTCGCCGTCCCAGAAGTTTTTATGTTTGTCATCAAACTTGTTGGAGCCGGTGCCGCAGAAAAAGATTGTTAAAGTTGTCATTTCGTTGCTCTTGCTTATGTATAGGAGCAGTCAAGTTAGTTTGAAGTGTTGTTATAAATAAAGGGTGCTGTTGTGTCTGCGTTTGTAATTTTTAAGTTTGTTATATATATGTAGCTTAGTTTTTCGAAAGTTTGTCGAGACGCTTCGATTGTTACACGCTTGGTTTTCGCTTCCCATGTATCATTCAGTATCGATTCAACCCCGACCTTTTCTCGACTCGCTGCAATCGCCCGCTAGGCTTTGGGCATGGCAGCAGTCAAAGGAGTGACAGTAAATGCACCACACCCTGGAACAGGTTTTTGGTTATCCACAGTTTCGCCCCGGTCAGGAGGCCGCTGTCAGCGCGGTCCTGGCGGGGCGCTCCGCGGCGGCGATCTTTCCCACCGGCTCCGGCAAATCGCTTTGCTATCAGCTGCCGGCGCTTTTACTGCCACACCTGACATTGGTGGTTTCGCCGTTGCTGGCGTTGATGCAGGATCAACTGGCGTTTCTCAAGCGCCACGGTATCTCCGCAGGCAGTATCGATTCGGCGCAGAGCCGCGAGGATGCCAACGACGTCATGGCCCGTGCGCGTTCGGGGGAATTGAAGATTCTGATGATCTCCGTCGAACGCCTGAAAAATGAGCGCTTCCGCAATTTTCTGCAGCAGGTGCCGATCTCGTTGCTGGTAGTCGACGAGGCGCACTGCATTTCCGAATGGGGCCACAACTTTCGGCCGGACTACCTGAAATTGCCGGACTACCAACGTCAGTTCAACATCCCGCAGGCCTTGCTGCTCACCGCCACGGCGACACCAAAAGTCATCGCCGACATGCAGGCCAAATTCGCCATATCTCCGGACGATGTAGTGACCACCGGTTTCTATCGGCCCAACCTCAACCTGCTGGTCGAGCCTGTACGCGGTCAGGACAAGCGCCGGCGTCTGGTCGAATGGATGAGCGAGCGTCCCGGGCAACCGAGCATTGTCTACGTGACGTTGCAGAAGACCGCCGAGCACATCGCCGAGCATCTTCAACGCAACGGAATTCAGGCCGAGGCATACCACGCAGGTTTGCCCCACGATCAGCGTGAAGACATTCAACGTCGCTTCATGGCCGGGCAGTCCAATTGCATTGTCGCCACCATCGCCTTTGGCATGGGCATCGACAAGAGCGACATCCGTAACGTCGTGCATTTCGATCTGCCCAAATCCATCGAAAACTACAGCCAGGAAATCGGCCGCGCCGGACGCGACGGGCAGCCCTCCGACTGCCTGGTACTAGCGAATCGCGACAGCCTCAATGTGCTGGAAAACTTCGTCTACGGTGATACGCCCGAGCGCGACGGGATTCGCTATGTGCTCGATGAACTCAAAGCCTCGGTCCCGGAAGGGCAATGGGAATTTCTGCTTGGGCCACTGGCGGATCAGAGCAACATTCGCTCGTTGCCGTTGAAGACTTTGCTGGTGCAGCTGGAACTGCGGGGCCTGATCGCGCCGCGCTACGCTTATTACGCTGAATACCGCTTCAAATATCTGCTTGAGCCTGAAGCAATGCTCCAGCGCTTCGAAGGCGAGCGCAGGGATTTCGTTGCGGCGATCATCAGAACGTCCACGCGAGCACGCACCTGGGCCACAGTAGATTTCGAGGCGATGTATTCGCAGTATTCCGCCGAGCGCAATCGCGTAGTGACAGCGCTTGATTACTTCCAGGAAAAAGGCTGGGTCGAGCTTGAAAGCAAGCAAATGACCGAGGTTTACAGCCTGCTGCAAAGTGATTTTGCCAGCGACGCCCTGAGCGCTGAGCTGCACGAGTACTTCACTCGTCACGAAGAGACTGAAGTGGCGCGAATTCACGCCATGCTTGAGGTGTTCGCCACCGAACGCTGCCTGGGTTATCGCCTGGCCGAGTATTTCGGTGACCACAATGCCCCTGAACATTGCGGCCATTGTTCGGTATGTCACGGCCAGATCGCGCGGTTGCCGGAGCCGCCGCCATTGCCGCCGCTTGTGGATAAAAACTTCGCGCAGCTGTGTGGTGAATTTATCCACAGGCATGAGCAGCACACAGGCAGCCTTCCGACGGCCGAACGCCTGACACGGTTCCTGTGCGGAATCAGCGTGCCGTTGTTCACCAAACTCAAGGCGCGGGCGATACCGGGTTTTGCTGCGTTGGAAGAGTATCCCTACGCAGAGGTCCGCGAGTGGGCGGACAGTCACTTGCTCGATTAAGCAGAGAGTCTGTGGTCGCTGCATCCATCCGCTGAATGTCGATCATCACGCTAATAAACTTCAAAAAGCGTCGTGGCCTGACTAAGGTTGGAATCTGTCTTCGGGCAACTCACAAGAGAACAACATGAGCCAGACAAGCTTCGAGATTCAGCAGGCTGCCGTGATCGGCGCGGGCACCATGGGCCGTGGCATCGTCATGTGCCTGGCCAATGCCGGGGTGAACGTGCAATGGGTGGATAACAATCCACAGATGCTTGAGCAGGCGCTGACTACGGTCGCCGAAACTTATGCACACAACGTGCGCCAGGGCCGCATTGATCAGGCCGAGGCGGATGCGCGAATTGCTCGTATATCTGCGGCGGCGGATTACGCGGCGATTCGCAACGTCGATCTGATGATCGAAGCGGTGTACGAGAACCTCGAACTGAAGCAGAAGATTTTTCGCGAGCTGGATGGCCTGCTCAAGCCTGAGGCCCTGCTGGCGAGCAACACCTCGGCGCTGGACATCGACGCCATCGCAGCTGCGACCCGGCGCCCGGCACAGGTGCTGGGTCTGCACTTCTTCAGCCCGGCGCACATCATGAAACTGCTGGAAATCGTTCGCGGTGCGCAGACCTCGCCAGCGGCGCTGGAGGCCGCGCTGGCACTCGGCAAGCGCATGGGCAAGGTCAGCGTAGTGTCGGGCAACTGCCACGGTTTTATCGGCAACCGCATGCTGCATCCGTATGTACTCGAAGCGCGCAAGATGCTCCTCGAAGGTGCTTATCCACAGCAGGTGGATGCCTCGCTGCAAGGTTTCGGCTTCGCCATGGGGCCGTTTCGCATGTACGACGTGGTCGGCATCGATCTGGAATGGCGTGCTCGGCAGCTAGCTGGCAAGGGGCAGGATGCGCCCGAGGTTCAGGTGGATAACCGCCTGTGTGAGATGGGTCGGTTCGGGCAGAAGTCCGGCAACGGCTACTACCACTATGAGCCGGGCAGTCGCCAGGCCGAGCATGATCCCGAAGTGGATGCACTGGTGCTGCGGGTCAGCGAAGAGCTGGGTTTCCAGCGTCGCGACATCGGTCCTGAAGAAATCCTTGAGCGCTGTTTGCTGGCGCTGATCAACGAAGGCGCGAAGATTCTGCAGGAAGGCATTGCCGGCTCGGCCCATGACATCGATCTGGTGTACTTGAACGGCTATGGTTTTGCAGCGGATAAGGGTGGACCGATGGCCTGGGCGGATCAGCAAGGGCTGGCGGATATTCATCAGCGCTTGCTGGCACTGGAGACGCGCCAGGGCGATCAGTGGAAGCCGGCGCGGCTGATTGGCGAACTGGCGGCGCAGGGCAAGGGGTTTGCTCACGCATAGTGTTACGGCGAAAATCTATCCCCTCACCCCAGCCCTCTCCCCCAAGGGGAGAGGGGGAAAGGGAGCCGATCTTCGTGATTTTCGAATGTGAGCTCGACTCGACAGTTCAGGTCGGTGTATTTCGAGAGAACACATCGGTCAGTCCCCTCTACCTCTGGGAGAGGGCTAGGGTGAGGGCAAGCGCCCTCACTGAAAAACAAGAGAACCAGCACAACCATGTCCACCCCTCAGCGCATCGACTACCCCCACTTCCAGCCCATCACCACACGCTGGCACGACAACGACGCCTACGGTCACGTCAACAACGTTACCTACTACAGCTTCTTCGATACGGCGGTGAACACTTATCTGATTCAGGTCGGTGGCCTGGATATTCATGACGGCGAAGTGGTGGGATTCGTGGTCAGTTCCGCCTGCGATTACTTTGCCTCGATCGCTTTTCCCGATCTGATCGAGATCGGACTGCGGGTCGGCAAGCTGGGCAACAGTTCGGTGCAATACGAACTGGCTGTGTTCAAGGTTGGCGAAAGCGAGGCGTGTGCGGCGGGGCGGTTCGTGCATGTGTTCGTCGATCGGGCGAGCAATCAGCCGGTGCCGATTCCGGCAGGTTTGCGTGGGGCGCTGGAGCGGCTGGTGGTCTAGACGCGCAAAAAAAATCGCAGCTAAAAAGCTGCGATTTTTTGTTCAAGCCTTCGCCTTAGTGGTGGCGATAGTACTTGTGATGCTTGCGGTGGCCGTAGGCATGGCCGCGACCTGGATGACCACGGTCGCGGTAGTAGCGACCGTCATCATGGCGACGGTCGTAGCGACGATCATCATCGTCGCTCTTGTTGCCCATATAGTTACCCAGCGCGCCACCTGCACCGCCACCAGCGGCGGAGCCGATCAGGCTGCCGGTGGTGCCGCCGAGACTGCGGCCGACGACGTTACCGCCGGCTGCACCCAGTGCACCACCAATGGCTGCTTCGCCACGGCTGCGCTTGTCTGCGCCGACCGCACTACCACCCGCGCCGCCCAGGGCTGCGCCGATGGTGGAACCTGTATTGCCGCCTAACGATTGACCGACGACCGAGCCAAGAACCCCGCCCAATGCGCCGCCCACACCTGCTTCGGTGGTGCCTCCGGCAGAAGCGAAGCCACTGACCAGGCCAAGGGACAACAAGAGAATCGAGGAGAACTTCATAGAGGATGAGCCTCAAAGGGATGACGGCGCCGATCCTGAGGCTCTGCAATGGGCGTGACAATCAAAATCCGACGAATAACACGACTTGTATACAATAATGCAAGTTACTGTTTTTTCACCGGAACTTAACCGATTTTCGCCGGTCTTTAGCTACTTCGGACAGGCCGTTTTCATGCAGAAACGGCCTTTTTTGTGAGCGGTCGAAAATCTTTGCCACGGCAGATCTGTTGAAAGATCGATGGCTTTCGCGAGCAGGCTCGCTCCCACATTTGAAATGCATTCCAACTGTGGGAGCGAGCCTGCTCGCGAAGGGGCCGGATCTGGCTCCGCGGTTAAGCGGATTTAGCCATGATCAACCCAGTCTCACTCGCCGCTTCCAGCCGGATCGCAATGAACTTCGACGTCGGCGTGTGGCTGCCATCCCCCGTACTTTCCAGCGGCACCAGCGGATTGACCTCCGGATAGTACGCCGCCGCCTGCCCCGCAGGAATATCGAACGCCAACAATGTAAAACCTTTCACCCGGCGCTCGCGACCATCGTCCCAGATCGACACGATGTCGGCCTTCTGTCCCGGACGGAAGCCCAGGCGAATGATGTCGGCCTCGTTGGCGAACAGCACGTCACGCTGGCCCTTCACGCCACGGTAGCGGTCGTCGAGACCATAGATCGTCGTGTTGTACTGATCGTGGGAGCGCATCGATTGCAGGATCAGATCCGGCACCTGGCCGGTGGCGCGGGTGCGTTCGTGGACCAGATCTTTCGGCAACTGATTGGCGCGGAAGTTGGCGCGGCCTGACGGCGTGTTCCACTTGCGGGCGCCAGCCGAGTTGCCCAGATAGAAGCCGCCCGGGTTTTTGATCTTGTCGTTGAAGTCTTTGAAACTCGGGATGGTGTCGGCGATCAGTTCGCGAATGCGCCCGTAATCGGCTACCAGCCAGTTCCAGTCCACCGGTTGGCTGCCGAGAGTGGCGGCAGCGATGCCGGCGATGATCGACGGCTCCGAGCGCATCTGGTTCGACAGCGGCTGCAACTGGCCGTTGGACGCGTGGACCATGCTGAACGAGTCTTCCACGGTCACCGCTTGCGGGCCTTCGGTCTGGATGTCGATGTCGGTGCGGCCCAGGCACGGCAGGATCAACGCGTCTTTGCCGTGAGCGAGGTGGCTGCGGTTGAGCTTGGTGCTGATCTGCACGGTCAGGTCACAATTGCGCAGCGCTTCGAAGGTGCGCGAGCTGTCCGGCGTGGCCTGGGCAAAGTTGCCGCCCAAGCCGATGAACACCTTGGCGCGACCTTGGGCCATCGCATGAATCGCCTCGACCACGTTGTGGCCATTGTGGCGCGGCACCTTGAACTGGAAGCGACGCTCCAGCGAGTCGAGGAACGCCACCGGTGGACGCTCGTTGATGCCCATGGTGCGGTCGCCCTGCACGTTGCTGTGACCACGCACCGGGCACAGACCGGCGCCAGGTTTGCCGATATTGCCGCGCAGCAGCATCAGGTTGGCGATTTCCTGAATGGTCGGCACCGAATGACGGTGCTGGGTGATGCCCATGGCCCAGCACATGATCACGTTCTTGCCTTTGGCGTACATGCGCGCGGCTTGCTCGATCTCGACCAGGGTCAGGCCGGACTGCTCGACGATCTGCTCCCATGAGGTGTCGTCGACAGTGGCGAGGTACTCCAGCACGTTGGCGCTGTGGGCATTGAGGAAGTCATGATCGAACACCGCTGGCTCACCAGCTTTCTGCGCATCGCGTTCCCATTGCAGGAGGAACTTGGCCATGCCGCGCAGCACCGCCATGTCGCCGCCGAGTGCCGGGCGGAAGTACGCGGTGTTGGTCGGCTTGTCGCCGTTGGTGAGCATTTCGATCGGGTGCTGTGGATGCTGGAAACGCTCCAGACCGCGCTCTTTCAGCGGATTGATGCACACCACCTGGGCGCCGCGTTTCACCGCTTCACGCAACGGTTCGAGCATGCGCGGATGGTTGGTGCCGGGGTTCTGGCCCCAGACGAAAATCGCGTCGGCGTGTTCGAAGTCGTCGAAGGTCACCGTGCCTTTGCCGACCCCGACACTCTGCGCCAACGCCACGCCGCTGGCCTCGTGGCACATGTTCGAGCAGTCAGGGAAATTGTTGGTGCCGTAAGCCCGCACGAACAGCTGATACAGATACGCCGCTTCGTTGCTGGCGCGCCCCGAGGTGTAGAACTCGGCCTGATCCGGGCTTGGCAGATTGCGCAGGTGCTTGCCGATCAGAGCGAAGGCATCTTCCCAACTGATCGGCTTGTAGCGATCGGACTCGGCGTCGTAGACCATCGGCTCGGTCAGGCGACCCTGATATTCCAGCCAGTAATCGCTTTGTTCCAGCAGGGAAGTGACGCTGTGCTTGGCGAAGAACTTCGCATCGACGCGACGCTTGGTTGCTTCCCAGTTCACCGCTTTGGCGCCGTTCTCGCAAAACTTGACCATGCCGCTTTCCGGCGAATCACCCCAGGCGCAACCCGGGCAGTCGAAACCGCCATTCTGGTTGGTCTTGAGCATCATGCGCAGGTTTTTCAGGGCGTTGTCGCTGGTCAGCCACGCCTGGGCCACACTGATCAGGGCGCCCCAGCCGCCAGCGGCACCTTTGTAAGGCTTGTAGCGCGGGACAGGTTTCTGGTCGGCTTGATGATGTTGGCTCACGCTTGATTCTCCATCGCGGGGCTGTACACCCGCGGCGCACTTTTCTGCGGCAGGTGGATGAGATTGAGGTTATGGCGCCGGGCCCATTGCACGGCCAGGCCGGTGGGTGCCGACAGGCTGACCAGGGTCTGGATCCCGGCACGCAAAACTTTCTGGATCAATTCGAGGCTGCAACGGCTGGTGACAATCGCCAGGCCGCCTTCGGTGGAAATCTTCTGGCGTATCAGTCCGCCGATCAGCTTGTCGAGGGCGTTATGGCGGCCGATGTCTTCTCGACCGAGCAGCAATTCGCCGCTGGCATTCATGAACACCGCAGCATGCACCGCGCCGCAGTGCTGGCCGAGCGGCTGGAACGCGCCGATGCGCTGGCGCAAACCGTCGAGCCATTCGATCGGTGGCAAGGCTGCGCCCGGCAACACTTTGAGCTCAGGCAGCGCCTGTTCGACGGCTTCGACGCCGCACAGTCCGCAGCCGCTGGTGCCGGCCAACTGCCGACGCTGCTGTTTGAGGTTCCAGAATGCGCGATTGGCGATGGTCACTTGCGCGTATTGCGCCGAGCCTGCGCCTGTCAGTTGCAGATCGTAGATATCGCTGGCGTCTTCGATGATGCCGCTGCCGAGGCTGAAACCGACGATGAAATCTTCGAGGTCGGTCGGTGTAACCAGCATCACTGCCTGGCTGATGCCGTTGTAGGCGATCGCCAACGCGACTTCCTCGGCCAGCGCGGTGCTGGCTGATGCCTCAGAGGGTACATCGCTGTAGCTGTAGGTCTGGCTGGCGGCAGGCGCGGGCGTTTCAATTGCTGGCGCCGCGCAGGCTGCGCGCTTGGCGTTCATGGCATCACCGACGGTTTGATCTAGGTCAAGACTAGGCGCGGCAAGTTGTCGCGTCTAATCGCTATTACCGATCTACCGATAGATGCCGTCGATCAAGCGTCTTTTGACGATTTCTGATAAAGCGCGAAACAGGCTTCCGCCAGCGCTGAACGCGGCGCGCCACGGCGCATGATCAGCCCCAGTGGCGCTAGGGTGTGGGCATTTTCGATCGGTTGCAGACGCAGGTGATCAGCAAGGGTTTCCGCGCCGCCATCGAGCGGCATGATCGCGCAGCAAAAACCGCCGTGTACTGCTTGCAGCAGTTGATGCACGGCGTCGGTTTGCAACAGCGGCTGCGGGGTCAGGCCACGGCTGTGGAAGTTGTGGTCGATGGACTGGCGAAAATGCATGCCGCTGGTGAGCATGCACAGCGGCAGTTCGATCAGCGATTCCCAGCTCAGGGGTTCTTCGCCGAAGTTGAACGAACGCTCGTCATAGAGCAAGCCCATGCGCGTCTCGTTGAAGGCCAGCGAATCGAAGCGCTCGCTGTCCAGACGCTCCAGATACGACACGCCAATGTCGATGCGGTTGTTCGCCAAGTGTTCGAGCACTTGCTCGGAGCTCAGCGACGACAGCTCGAAGCGCAAGTCCGGGTGCGCCGCGTGCAGTCGTTGCATCAGCGGCAAGGGATCGAAACTCGACAGCGGCACCACGCCCAGGCGCAGCGTACCGATCAGGTTGCCGCGACAGGCCGCCGCTTCCGCCTGCAAGCCGTCGTAAGCCGCCAGCACCGTACGCGCCCACGCCAGCACGCGTTCGCCCGGTGCGGTGAAGCCTTCGAAGCGCTGGCCGCGATTGACCAATGGCAAGTCGAGTTCTTCTTCGAGGCTGCGCAAGCGCATCGACAGGGTCGGCTGGGTGATGTGGCAGCGCGCGGCGGCCTGGCCGAAATGGCGGGTTTCGTCGAGGGCGATGAGGAATTTCAGTTGCTTGATGTCCATCTTCGCTCCGGGCGGTTGGCGGGGTGTGGCGATTCTACCGCCTGCGGCGCGGCAGCGTCATTGGTCGGACTGGAACCGGGTTTGGCTGGGGTGGTCTAGGCTTGGACGACTGACCCTTTATTACATGGAGTGAATGCGATGAGCCTGTTCAGTTTTTTGAAAGAAGCCGGTGAAAAGATTCTCGATGCACTGACGCCGGACAAGGCCGAGGCCAACAGCGCAGCGCTGACCAAGCACGTGCAGGAAGCGCTGACCGGTATCGATACGTCGAAGATCCAGGTCAAGGTTGAAGGCGAGAAGGTCATCGCCACGGGTGAAGCGGCGAGTCAGGAAGAGAAAGAGAAGATTCTTTTGGCCCTGGGTAACGTCGCCGGCGTGAGTGGCGTGGACGATCAGATCACCGTGACGGGTGGCGTTGCCGCCGCCGCAAAATTTGTCACGGTCGAGAAGGGCGACACGCTGAGTGCGATTTCCAAGCGCGTGTATGGCGACGCCAACCAGTACAACAAGATTTTCGAGGCCAACAAACCTCAGCTCAAACATCCAGACAAGATCTACCCGGGACAAGTACTGCGTATTCCTGAATAACATTTGAAAGCGCTTTCGCGAGCAGGCTCGCTCCCACATTTGAAACGCATTTCGGTGTGGGAGCGAGCCTGCTCGCGATGGCAGCAACGCGACGTCAAAGTCCTGCAATCAAATCCCGGTAATCCTCGACTGCGGCAAACTCCGCTGTGTCCTTCGGTCCTTTGCGGCTGTCCGGTTCTTTCACCGCCAGCAAGTGCGCCACGCCAAAATCCCGTGCACTGCGCAAGATCGGCAAGGTGTCATCGATAAACAGGCTGCGCGCCGGATCAAAACCGATGTCCGCCTGCAAGGCATCCCAGAACTGCGGGTTCTCCTTGGGATAACCATAGTCATGCGAGCTGATCAGCCGCTCGAAGTAAGGCGCGAGTTCGATCCGTTCCAGTTTCAACGACAGCGAATCGCGGTGCGCATTGGTGATCATGATCACCCGTTTGCCGGCGCGTTTGATTGCATCGAGAAAGGTATCGGCATCCGCGCGCAGGGCGATCAAGTGGGCGGTTTCCTGTTTCAGTTCACGCACCGACAATTTCAGTTCCGCGCTCCAGAAATCCAGGCAGTACCACTGCAACTGGCCGGCGTGGCGTTCGAACAGCGGCTGCAATTCCAGCTCGGCCATGGCCCGGCTGATGCCGTGCAGTTCGGCGTAGCGCTGGGGCAGGTGTTCGAGCCAGAAATGGTTGTCGAAGTGCAGATCCAGCAGCGTGCCGTCCATGTCGAGCAGGACGGTATCGATGTCGAACCACGGTAAAGAAGGCATGGCAACGTCTCGAACGGTGAAAAGATATCCGACGCAAACAATCGGGAAAGCCGCGTTATAGTAGCGCGTTCACGCCAAGGAGCTTTGCATGCGCCAGAAACCCACCGTACTCGCCCGCGAGATCGTCGCCACCAGTCGCCTGTTTCGCGTCGAAGAACTCAAGCTGCGATTTTCCAATGGCGTGGAGCGCACTTACGAGCGTCTGGTCGGCAAGGGTGCGGGCTACGGCGCGGTGATGATCGTCGCGATGCTTGATGCCGAACACGCAGTGTTGATCGAGGAATACTGCGGCGGCACCGACGAATACGAACTGTCTCTGCCCAAAGGCCTGATCGAGCCGGGCGAGGACGTGCTGGCGGCGGCCGAGCGGGAGCTCAAGGAAGAGGCCGGTTATGGCGCGCGCCAGTTGGAACATCTGACCGAGCTGTCGCTGTCGCCCGGTTACATGAGCCAGAAAATCCAAGTGGTGCTGGCCACCGACCTGTATGAAGAGCGGCTGGAAGGCGATGAGCCGGAGCCGATGCGGGTCGACAAGGTCAACCTGCGCGAACTGTCGGCGCTGGCGCAGAATCCGCAATTTTCCGAGGGCCGCGCCTTGGCGGCGCTGTATCTGACCCGCGACCTGCTGAGCCAGCGCGGGGTGTTCAGCTATGAGTGAGACGTCGATGAATTTTCCCCATCCGCTGATGGCACCTGTGGTTGCGCTGGCTTTACAGGCTGGCGAGGCGATTCTGCCGTTCTGGCGTGCCGGCGTCGAAGTCACGGCCAAGTCCGATGATTCGCCGGTCACGGCCGCCGACCTGGCCGCCCATCACCTTGTCGTTGCCGGGCTGACGGCGCTGGATCCGAGCATTCCGGTGCTGTCCGAAGAGGACGCCAACATCCCGCAAAGCGTGCGCGCCGGTTGGCAGCGCTGGTGGCTGGTGGATCCGCTGGACGGTACCAAGGAGTTCATCAGCGGTAGCGAGGAATTCACCGTCAACATCGCGCTGATCGAAAATGGCCGGGTGGTATTTGGCGTGGTGACGATGCCGACCAGCGGTCGTTTTTACGTCGGCGGTGCCGGGCTCGGTGCATGGCGTGGCGACGAGGGCGCTACGCCGGTAGCGATTCGGGTGCGCGATGTGCCTGCGCCGGGCGAGGCGTTTACCGTGGTGGCCAGCCGTCGCCATTCAAGTCCCGAGCAAGAGCGTTTGCTGGCCGGGTTGAGCGCCAGTCTTGGTGAGCTGCAACTGGCCAATATCGGCAGTTCCTTGAAATTTTGCCTGCTGGCCGAAGGTGCTGCTGATTGCTATCCGCGACTGGCGCCGACTTCGCAGTGGGACACGGCGGCAGCTCAGGGCGTGCTGGAAGGCGCGGGGGGCGAGGTGCTGGATCTTAGCGGCGAGGCGTTCAGTTATCCGCCGCGGGAATCGCTGTTGAACGAGTTCTTTCTGGCGCTGCCGGCGAAGGCTGCGTGGCGCGGGCGGTTGTTGGAGCTGGCCCGAGGCTAACTGCCTGATCCGCAATTCCCCTCACCCCAGCCCTCTCCCCCAGGAGAGGGAGCCGACCGAGTTGTCTGGCGCTATGCATCGACCTGGAGAATCGAGTCGATTGTGGATTCGGCGAAGCAGGTTCAGGTCGACGTAAATCTGTAGCATCCCCGTATCGGTTCCCTCTCCCTCGGGAGAGGGCTAGGGTGAGGGGCTGTTGATCTTCAACGGTGCAAAACGTACTGGCCTGTAAATCTCACCGCCTCGTCCTCGCTTCCCGCATTCAAAATCCGCGTATCCAGCGTCAACCGCGCCCGTCCGTATCGCCGATACATCGCCACAAAGCGCTTCCACACCGCGGCATCCGGTGCCGGGCAGATCGCCACGGCGTCCCCGGTTACAGGCATCGGATAACTGATCTGCCCTTCCTGAATGACGATGTGTCCGTCGGTAATCCCTTCTTCCTGCAAACGTAGATGCAACCAGCCCCAGCCGGCCAGCACCGCGCCGCAGTAGAGGCTGCCGCCAAACATGGTGCTCTTGTGATTGACGTTGGGTGCGAGCGGCAGGTGCAGGCTCAGTTGCTGCTTGCGCCACTCGAGCACCTCAAGACCCATCTCGGCGGTCAGCGGAATGTCGTGATGCAGCACCGTTTGCAGGTATTCGCTTGCGCTGCTCATTCGTTGTCTTCCCCGTGGCTGCTGTCGCCGAAATTCAGACCGTGTTTGCGCAACTTGTCGTGCAGGGTCTTGCGCGGAATACCCAAGGCTTCAGCGAGGCTGCGTACCGAGCTGTGCGAGCGCGCGAGTTCGGCGGCGATCAGCGATTTCTCGAAGTTTTCGACTTGCTCGCTGAGGCCGCCACTGACCACTTCCACAGGCGTGCCACCGCTGCCATCCGCGCTGTTGTCCAGTGCCAGCTCAAGCCCGAGGGCGAAGCGTTCGGCGGCATTTTGCAGTTCACGGACATTGCCCGGCCAGGTGTGGCGCAGCAGCAGGGCGCGGTGTGCCGGTTGCAGTTCGTGGGGGGGCAAGCCGTGGCGGGCGCTGGCTTCATCGGCATAGTGCTGGAACAGCACCAGTGCGTCTTCGCCCCTTTCGCGCAGCGGCGGGATGCGCAGCGGCGCGACGTTGAGGCGGTAATACAAGTCGGCGCGGAAGCGACCCTGATCCGCCGCTTGGCGCAGATCTTCCTTGGTCGCGGCGATGACGCGGATGTCCAGCGGGATCAACTGATTGCCGCCCAGGCGTTCGACGACGCGCTCCTGCAGCATGCGCAGCAGCTTCACTTGCACGTCCATGCTCATGCTTTCGATTTCGTCGAGAAACAGCGTGCCGCCGTTGGCGAATTCGAATTTGCCGATGCGGCGTTTCTGCGCGCCGGTGAAAGCGCCGGGTTCGTGACCGAACAGCTCGCTTTCCACCACCGACTCCGCCAGGGCGCCGGCGTTGATCGCTACGAACGGGCCGTTGCGGCGGCTCGACAAATCGTGCAGCGCGCGGGCCACCACCTCTTTGCCGGCACCGGTTTCGCCGAGGATCAGCACGTCAGCCTTGGTCGCCGCCAGCGCACCGATCTGCTCACGCAGACGCAGCATCGGCGTCGAATGGCCGACCAATCGCGCGCTCAATTCGTTGCGGTCGCTCAAGGCCAGACGCAGGCTGCGGTTGTCCAGCACCAGCCGCCGTAGCGCGAGGGCGCGACGGACGCTGTCGAGCAGCGCGTCGCTGGCAAAGGGTTTTTCCAGAAAATCGTAAGCGCCGGCGCGCATCGCCTGCACTGCCAGCGGTACGTCGCCATGGCCGGTGATCAGCAGCACCGGCAACTCGGGATCCTGTGCATGCAACTCGCTCAACAGTTCGAGGCCGTCCATGCATGGCATGCGGATGTCGCTGACCACCACCCCCGGCCAGTCACGCTCAAGCTGTGCCGCCAGCCCTTTGGCTTCGGACAGCGGCAGGATTTTCAGGCCGGCCAGGTCCAGGGTCTGGCCGAGGGCCTGGCGCAAGTGCGGATCGTCGTCGATCAACACTACCTGGATGCGATTGTCGATGGTCATGCACTTCGATCCTCGGACGGTTGCAGGCTGACTCCGGGCGCGCCGGCGCGCAGGCGCAGGGTGATCAGGGCGCCGCCTTGCTTGTGGTTGGCGAACGACAGCTCGCCACCAAAGGCGCGCATCAGCGTTTCACAAATCGCCAGCCCCAGGCCCAGACCCTGGGTGCGGGTCTTGGTGGTGTAAAAGGGCTCGCTGGCGCGGCCAAGGGCTTCCATGCAGAACCCGGGGCCGTTGTCGCGAATGTACAGATTGACGCCGTCGGCGGTGGCTTCGGCACTCAGCCACAACTTACGGGGCGGGCCTTTTTCGGTCAGGGCATCGAGAGCATTGGCCAGCAGATTGCCCAGCACTTGGCGCAAGCGGGTTTCGCCGGCCTCGACCCACAGCGTCGCGGCTGGCAGATCGCGGATCAGTTCGACTTCCATGCTGCGCCGACGTTTGGCCAGCAATGCCAGCGCATCGTCCAGCGCCGGTTGCAGGGCGACGCTTTCCGGTGCGTGGCGATCGCGACGGGCGAAGGCGCGCAGGTGGGCGATGATCGAGGCCATGCGCCCGGTCAGTTCGCTGATCAGCTTGAGGTTGCCGCGCGCGTCCTCGGTGCGCTGATGATCGAGCAGCACTTCGGCGTTTTCCGCATAGCTGCGAATCGCCGCCAGCGGTTGATTGAGTTCGTGACTGATGCTCGCCGACATGGTCCCCAGCGCCGACAATTTGCCCGCCTGGACCAGATCGTCCTGGGCGCGCACCAACTCCTGCTGCGCCTGCTCACGCTCGAGCACTTCCTCCTTCAAACGCCGGTTGAGGCCCTCCAGATCGCTGGTACGTTCAGCCACCCGGCCTTCCAGTTCGCGGCGCGCCTTGGCCTCGAAGGCGATGCGCTCCAGATAATGCCGGCGACGTTGCATCATCAAACCCACCAGCAGCATCACCACCAACAGCGTGGCGCCGCCGATCGCAACCACCGTGCGCACCGGACGATCAATCAGCGTGCGCGGGGCGAGAATGCTCACGCTCCAGCCGGTTTCGGCGATGTCGTGGGTCTGCGTCAGCCAGGCGTCGGCGCTGAGGTTAAGCGGTCGGGGTTCGCGGGTCGGGTAGGGCTGGATTGCGGTGATCGCGGCGCGCTCGGCATCGCTCAACGCGCGAGTGGAACGGAAACGCCATTCCGGGCGCGACGTCAGGATGACCACGCCGTTGTGGTCGGTCACCAGCAGTTGTTCCGGGGTTTTGCCCCACAGGCTTTCGGTGTGGTCGAGGTCGACCTTGATCACCAGCACGCCGATGATTTTCTCGCCGTTGCGCACGGCAGCGGCGAAGAAGTAGCCGCGTTTGGCCGATGTGGTGCCGAGGCCGAAGAAGCGTCCGAGGCGCCCGGCCATGGCTTCGCTGAAATACGGGCGGAAGGCGAAGTTGCGGCCGACGAAGCTGTCGCGTTTGTCCCAGTTCGACGCCGCCAGCGTCTGGCCGGACGTGTCCATCAGGTACATGACTTCAGCGCCGGTCTGCGCGGCGATATTTTTCAGCAGGCGATTGGCGTTGCCTTGGGTAACCCCGTCGTCCGGCGCACCGAGCACCGCGCGCAGGGCCGGCAAGTCGCCGAGAATCTGCGGCAACACTTCATAGCGATGCAGGGTGCCGAGCAGGTTGGCGACGTACAGATCGAGGGTCTGGCGATTCTGTCCGGCGAGCTCGCTGCGGTAATAGCGCTCGGCAAGATGTTCCAGCGGCCACAGCAGCGGCGCCAGGCACAGGGCCAACAGTGCGAGGCTGCGCCAGCGAGGTCTGCGGGGGAGCGGTGGTTTCATGTGCCGGATACGCCTGTAGGGACAGGCGCATTATGCCCGGCCTCAGGCGAAGACGTCAGCGTCCTTGAGCAGCGCGGCCGCCTGGTCCTTGGCCGACAGCTTCGGCGCTTCGTCCAGTTGCCAGTCGATGCCCAGCGCCGGGTCGTCCCAGCGAATGCTGCGCTCGGAGGACGGGTCGTAATAGTTGGTGGTCTTGTAGAGGAATTCGGCGAACTCGCTCAGCACCACGAAACCGTGAGCGAAACCTTCCGGCACCCATAGCTGACGATGGTTTTCCGCCGACAGGCGCACCGCCACCGATTTGCCGAAATGCGGCGAGCTGCGACGGATGTCCACCGCCACATCGAGCACTTCACCCGCGGTCACACGAACCAGCTTGCCCTGGGTGTTCTGCAACTGGTAATGCAGACCACGCAGCACGCCTTTTTGCGAGCGCGAATGGTTGTCCTGCACAAACTGCGTTTCCAGACCGGTAGCGTCCTGAAACGCCTTGGCATTGAAACTCTCGTAGAAAAAACCACGCTCGTCGCCGAACACCTTGGGTTCGATGATCAGAACACCGGGCAGATCGGTGGTGATGACATTCATGGGGATTTCCATAGACAGGTTTGAATGGGCGACATTCTTGCGCAAAGCGCTGCGGGGCGCGAGTGCGGACTACGCCGGAGCGTCAATCGACCTCGCCAAAATACCAGCGTTCCTCTTCATAAGTCTGCCCATCCCAGCCTTCAACCTCGTAGCGCAAACCTCGTTCGCCCATGCCCTTTGGCAACACAAGACCCCATTCTTGAGCCAGGCTTTTGCCGGTTTCGACATATTCGCTGTCGGAGGCAGGGATGTGACCGCGGTGGTATTCCAGATCCGTATAGATACAGATTTCGCTGGAAAACATGCCGGGAACACAAATGGCTGCGACCACCCTGCAGTCAAGCGCATGCTCAGGACGAGCCAGGCGTAGATGCTGCGCCGCGTCGATCAAGTGCTGGGCACATTGCCTTTTCAGATCGGTCGTTGCCTGTTTTCCTTCGACCATCGCCATGTGAATCGGAATTTTCCAGTTCCAGTATTTATCTTCGAGAGTGAGGTCGGCTGGAAAGTATCCCTCGAAATCGGCGGCCCAAGCAGCCAATGCACGTAAGCGGCGAGGGATGTTGCGAACCTTTTTGTCGGTAAGGGCGAGGCGACGATGGGACATGACTTGGGCTTGCATCCGTGCTGTGAATTCGGGGCGCAGATTGCACAGAGCGGCGCTGAAACACAATCTGAAAGTCTTGTAGGAAAGTTTGCCTGGAAGTCTTTCATGATCGCATTTCCGTTTTCGGTTGACCGGGCAACGTCTTAAGGGGTTGCGTAACCGCCAAGGCAATGGCGATATAAGCGCCTAATAAAATTTCAGGGGTCGTTTCATGCCGCTCGCCACGTTGATTCATCGCGCCAGTTTGCCCGGTCCGCAGGTTTCAGAGGCGCAGGCGCTGCAATGGCTGGCCGAATATTACGGGTTCAGCGGCACGTTGCAGGCGCTGGGCAGCCAGCAGGATCTGAATTATCGCGTCGACAGCGCGCGTGGACGCTTTGTGCTGAAAGTCTGTCGTGGCGACTACGCTCTTGTGGAGTTGCAAGCCCAGCACGCCGGGCTCAAATACTTGGCCGAGCATTCGGCGATCAAGGTGCCGCGCGTCATCGCAGCCAATAACGGTGCAGATCTATTGTCGTTGCAAGCCAATGGCGAAACGGTGCATGTGCGGTTGCTGGAGTACATCGACGGCCAACCATTGACCGATTTCGATCATCTTGGCAAAGACGTGGTCGCCGGGTTTGGCCGACTCTGTGGCGAGATGGATCTGGCCCTGGCAGGTTTCGATCACCCGGGTCTTGAACGCACCTTGCAGTGGGACGCGCGTCACGCCAACGCTTTGATCAGTCATCTGTTGCCGGTGATCACCGACGCGCAGCAGGGTGCGGTGATCAGCGCTGCCGCCGAGCAGGCCGAGCGCCGTTTGCAGCCGCTGCTGGACAAGCTGCCGGTGCAGGCGATTCACATGGATATCACCGATGACAACGTCGTCTGGGCGCGTGATGCCCAGCGGCATTGGCAATTGCAGGGTGTGATCGACTTCGGTGATCTGGTACGCACCTGGCGCATCACCGATCTGTCGGTGACCTGTGCGGCTTTGCTGCATCACGCCGATGGCGATCCGTTTGTCATCCTGCCGGCGGTCAAGGCTTATCACGCGGTCAATCCGTTGCAGTACGCTGAGCTGCAAGCGCTGTGGCCATTGATCGTGGCGCGGGCGGCGGTGCTGGTGCTCAGTGGCGAGCAACAGGTGAGTATCGACCCCACCAATATGTATAGCCGCGACAATCTCATTCACGAGTGGGAAATCTTTCGCGTCGCGACATCGGTGCCACAGGCGCTGATGGAAGCGGCGATTCTCAGCGCCGTGGACGAGACCGTGCCGAAGGTCGAAAATCCGGAATTTGCACCGTTGTTGCCAGGGCTGGTCGGGCGCGAATTCGCGCTGATCGATCTGGGCGTGTTGAGCCCGCACTTCGAGGCGGGCAATTGGGAGCAGCCGGGCATTGATCAGCGCTTGCTGACAGAAGCCGCAGCGGTGCACGGGCTGGCGGCGACGCGTTATGGCCAGTACCGCTTGTCACGTACTCGGCCAGACAGCGCGACTGAGCCGGACACGTTCCCGTTGCATGTCGAATTGCGTGTGCCGACCGGAACCGAAGTTCAAGCACCGTTCGCCGGCGTGCTGAAGCAAGCGGCAAACGGTGCGCTGCAACTCGATGGCCCACAGTTCAGCGTTCGCCTGTGGGGCGTGACGCCTGTTCTTGAACATGGGGTGGCAGTGGATAGAGGCCAGAAACTCGGTGAAGTCACTGGGCCGCTGATTGTGCAGTTGTGCCGAGAAGCAGAGCTCGACGCGCCGCTGTTCTGCACGCCGTCCCGTGCATCGGCGTGGCAGGCGTTGTGCCCGTCACCGGCGATGCTGCTCGGGCTGGCCTGCGACGCCGAGCCTGAGCTGGACGCGAAAACCCTGATCGAACGCCGCGATGCCAGTTTCGCCCGCACGCAAAAACACTATTACGTTGACCCACCGCGCATTGAACGCGGCTGGCGCAATCACCTGATTGATATGCAGGGCCGCTCGTATCTGGACATGCTCAATAACGTCGCCGTGCTCGGCCACGGTCACCCTCGGATGGCGGCGGTCGCGGCGCGGCAGTGGTCGTTGCTCAATACCAATTCGCGCTTCAACTACGCGGCGGTCGCCGAATTTTCCGAGCGCTTGCTGAAGCTGGCGCCGGAGGGCATGGATCGCGTGTTCCTGGTCAACAGCGGCAGTGAGGCCAATGACCTGGCGATTCGTCTGGCCTGGGCCTACAGCGGCGGGCGCGACATGATCAGCGTGCTCGAGGCGTATCACGGCTGGACGATCGGCGCCGATGCGGTATCGACGTCGATTGCCGACAACCCGAAGGCCCTGGAAAGTCGCCCGGACTGGGTGCACCCAGTGCCAGCGCCGAACACGTATCGCGGCGAATTCCGTGGCGCCGATTCGGCGCCGGATTACGTGCGCAGCGTCGAGCATCATCTGCAAAAACTGGCCGAGCAAAAGCGGCAACTGGCCGGTTTCATCTGCGAGCCGGTCTACGGTAATGCCGGGGGTATTTCTTTACCGCCGGGTTATTTGCCGCAGGTGTATGAAAAAGTCCGCGCGCAGGGTGGAGTATGCATCGCTGACGAAGTGCAGGTCGGTTACGGGCGCATGGGTAATTTTTTCTGGGGCTTCGAAGAGCAGGGCGTGGTGCCGGACATCATCACCATGGCCAAGGGCATGGGTAACGGTCAGCCACTTGGCGCGGTGATCACTCGCCGGGAAATCGCCGAGGCGCTGGAGGCTGAGGGCTATTTCTTCTCGTCGGCGGGCGGCAGTCCGGTCAGTTGCCAGATCGGCATGGCGGTGCTCGATGTGATGGAGGAAGAAAAGCTCTGGGAAAACGCTCAGGTCGTCGGCGGCCACTTCAAGGCGCGCCTGGAAGCGTTGATCGATAAACATCCGCTGGTCGGCGCGGTGCACGGCTCCGGGTTTTATCTCGGGCTGGAACTGATCCGCAATCGGCAGACGCTGGAGCCGGCGACCGCCGAAACTGCGTTCCTGTGTGATCGCTTGCGTGAGCTGGGGATCTTCATGCAGCCGACCGGCGACGATTTGAACATTCTCAAGATCAAGCCACCGATGGTGACGTCGCGCCAAAGCGTGGATTTCTTTGTCGATATGCTGGATCGGGTGTTGAGCGAAGGACTGTAAGCAAGGCACATCCCCTGTGGGAGCGAGCCTGCTCGCGAAAGCTGCGTATCAGTCGCCACATGCGGTGACTGATACAGCGCATTCGCGAGCGGGCTCGCTCCCACATTTGTTTTCGGTCTGAAGTCCGATTTGTATCGATTTAATTGGCGTTCAAACAGAGATATTCCTTCTTTACAGCTTTTAAAGCCGATATTTATCGGTTATAAAGTCGCCATTGCTCCGGCATGGCGATCTTTTGTCCGGTGCGCGCGTTTTCTTTTCGGTTGAATTCTTCGACCGTCAAAGCACTAGCCCGGAGATGATTCATGAGCCGTATCGTTACCGTCGCCGCCACGCAGATGGCCTGTTCGTGGGACCTGGAAGCCAACCTCGAAACCGCTGAAAGACTGGTCCGCGAAGCCGCCGCCAAAGGCGCGCAGATCATCCTCATCCAGGAACTGTTCGAGGCGCCGTACTTTTGCCAGAAGCCCAATCCGGATTACCTGCAACTGGCAACGACGGTTGAAGATAACGTCGCCATCAAGCATTTCCGGAAAATCGCCAAAGAGCTGCAAGTGGTGCTGCCGATCAGCTTCTACGAACTGGCCGGGCGTGCACGCTTCAACAGCATCGCGATCATCGACGCCGACGGCAGCAACCTCGGGATTTATCGTAAAAGCCATATCCCCGACGGCCCGGGCTATCACGAGAAGTATTACTTCAACCCGGGCGACACCGGCTTCAAGGTATGGAACACCCGTTACGCGAAAATCGGCGTCGGCATCTGCTGGGACCAGTGGTTCCCGGAAGCGGCGCGCAGCATGGCCTTGCAAGGCGCGGAAATTCTCTTTTATCCAACCGCGATCGGCAGCGAGCCGCACGACAAGACCATTTCTTCGCGCGACCACTGGCAGCGGGTGCAGCAGGGCCATGCCGGCGCCAACCTGATGCCGCTGATTGCCAGCAACCGCATCGGCAATGAAGAGCAGGACGGCTACGACATCACCTTCTACGGCTCGTCGTTCATCGCCAACCAGTTCGGCGAAAAAGTGCAGGAGCTGAATAAAACCGAAGAAGGTATTCTTGTGCACACGTTCAACCTCGACGAGCTGGAACATATTCGCAGCGCGTGGGGTTCATTCCGCGACCGCCGGCCGAATCTGTACGGCGCGTTGAAAACCCTCGACGGTTCCCTGGAGTCCTGATGACCACATTGAAAAGTACCCCACGCGCCGATGGCTTCTACATGCCGGCCGAGTGGGCGCCACAAACCCAGACCTGGATGATCTGGCCCGAGCGCCCGGACAACTGGCGTCTGGGTGGCAAACCGGCGCAGGCCGCGCACGCCACAGTGGCCAAAGCCATCGCCCGCTTCGAGCCGGTGACCGTTGCCGTCTCCGCCGGCCAATACGAAAACGCCCGCGCGCGCCTCGATGTGCCGAATATCCGCGTGGTGGAGATGTCCAGCGACGACGCCTGGGTTCGCGACAGCGGCCCGACCTTCGTGATCAATAACCATGGCGAAGTGCGCGGTGTGAACTGGGATTTCAACGCCTGGGGTGGTTTCGATGGCGGCCTGTATGCAGCGTGGAACCGCGATTCGCAGGTCGGCGGCAAGATCCTCGAGATCGAGCGCAGCCCGCGTTACCGCACCGAAGGTTTCGTGCTCGAAGGCGGTTCGATTCATGTCGACGGCGAAGGCACGCTGATCACCACCGAAGAATGCTTGCTCAACCGCAATCGCAACCCGCACCTGAGCCGCGAAGAAATCGAAGCCGTACTCAGCGACAACCTGTCTGTGGACAAGATCATCTGGTTGCCGGATGGCTTGTTCAACGATGAAACCGACGGCCATGTGGATAACTTCTGCTGCTACGTGCGTCCAGGCGAAGTGCTGCTGGCGTGGACCGATGATCCGCAGGATCCGAACTACCCGCGCTGCCAGGCCGCAATGAAAGTGCTGCAAAGCAGCACCGACGCCAAGGGCCGCCCGTTCACGGTGCACAAAATGCCGATTCCGGGGCCGCTGTACGCGACCGAAGAAGAGTGTGCCGGCGTCGATGCGGTGGACGGTTCGCAGGAGCGCAATCCTTCCGTGCGTCTGGCCGGTTCCTACGTGAACTTCCTGATCGTCAACGGCGGCATCATCGCGCCGAGCTTCGACGACCCGATGGATGCCCCGGCCAGGGAAATCCTGCAGAAGCTGTTCCCGCAACACGAAGTAGTGATGGTGCCGGGCCGTGAACTGTTACTGGGTGGCGGCAATATTCACTGCCTTACCCAACAGCAGCCAGCCCCGCACAAAGAGTGAGTTGAGTCGTAACAGCTTGAGTTGATTCACAAATCAGCCAGGCAATGATTAGCTCGCTCAGCATCAAAGCAAGCCCGCGGCCCGTCAGGACCGCGGGCTTGTTTGTATCCGCCGGTCGACATTCGGGTCGCCTTGGCATAGCTCTTGTATTGCTCCTGATGCACTAGGGAGGGAGGGGAACTTCAACAGTTCTGTCACAAACCTTGGATAACGTAGCCGCTCACGAACGGGGAGAGAGCGCTGAAATGAACGCCGAAGTGAACGTAATCAGCGAGCGGACTGTGCATCCCATGGCCGTCAACGGCGAATCGCTCCAGCTTGTCGCGCACTGGTTGAAGTCCAATGGAACGCGTCAGATCAGACAACCTGATCCGCGCCGGATGATGATCGAGCGTTACCCCGCTGGCCTGTTCAGCGAGGCCGAGCTGGAAGCCTTGTGGGATGTGATGGAAGGATAAGAACAATAGGGATTGGTAAAAGCGCTGCCGGGATGGCGGCGCTTTTTTTGCCTGATTTTTATCCACAGGTATTCAGAAGTGGGAGCGAGCCTGCTCGCGAAGACGTCAGCACTGCCAATGACTTTGTTGACTGATCCAGCGCTTCGCGAGCAGGCTCGCTCCCCACAGTTCAAACTCCCTGTTTAATCCGTTTTTTCTGCAACCGCCCAGCAAGAAAATTACGTTTCTTAGACGTTTTTCGCCTATTTAAAGACGATTCTTGAAATTGACACACAGTTCAGGGCGCGGCTACGATTCGGCCCAACGCCTGTGGCTAACCGCCATGACTCAAAATAAGGAGCAGGCCCGCCATGACGTTAACGTCGGCGGGCTTTTTTGTTTCGGGGTGAATACAAGAGTGCAGAAAGCGCCGTTTCAGCCGTTCGACACAGCGCGTTTCAACCCGTAATAAGGAAAACAAAATGTTGAACAAGCGAATCAGTCTGATCGCACTGGGGATGTTGAGTGCTACACAGGCCATGGCTAACGACCAGGCCGAGTCCAAGGGTTTCGTTGAAGACAGCAGCCTGAAAGTGCTGCTGCGCAACGCCTACATCAATCGTGATTACAAAGACGGTAACAAGGACAAGGCCGAATGGGGCCAAGCGGCCATCGGTACGTTCTCGTCGGGATTCACTCAAGGCACCGTCGGTGTCGGCGTGGACGCTTTCGGTCTGTACGCATTGCGCCTGGACGGCGGCAAGGGCCGTAGCGGCGCTGGCGGCATCGACTTCTTCAGACAGGAAAATGACGGTCGTGCGAACCACGACATCGCCAAGGGCGGCGCAGCGGTCAAATTCCGTGTTTCCAACACCGTGTTGACCTATGGCGACCAGATGCCGGCCCTGCCGGTGCTGAGCTACGACAACGTGCGTCTGCTGCCGGAAAGCTATACCGGTACCTTGATCACTTCCCGTGAAATCCAAGGCCTGGAATTGAACGCCGGCCGATTCACCGCCGAATCGCGCAAGAGCGATGAGGGCCGTGACAGCGGCGGTCTGAAGTCGATCAACGTGTTGGGCGGCAGCTATCAGTTCACCGAACACTTCAAAGGCGCGCTGTATGCGTCCGACGTTGAAGACGTCTTGAAGAAACAGTACGTGAACGCCAACTATGTGATTCCGTTCAACAAGGATCAGTCCCTGACCCTGGACTTCAACGGCTATCGCACCAAGCTGGACAGCTCGTACGTACGCGAAAACACCGTGCCGGGCGAAAGCATCGTCACTGGTCGCGACAACAAGATCTGGAGCCTGGCAGCCACTTTCGCCACCGGCCCGCACTCGTTCACCGTGGCGCATCAGCGTTCCACTGGCGACAGTAACCTCGGTTACGCCTATGGTGGCTACCAGAAAGATCAGGGCCGTGTCGGCGACGGCGGTAACTCCATCTACCTGGCCAACTCCTACTGGTCTGACTTCAACGCCGAAGACGAACGCAGCTGGCAGCTGGGTTATGGCCTGGACTTTGGTTCGTTCGGCGTTCCGGGTCTGAGCTACAACTTCGCTTACGTGCGCGGCGACAACATCACCACGTCCACCAGCGAAGGCGGCACCGAGCGCGAGATCTTCAACCAGTTCAAGTACGTCGTGCAAAGTGGCCCGGCCAAAGACCTGAGCGTGAAGTTGCGCAGTTCGATCCTGCGCGTGTCGCAGAAATCCAGCGAGTACAACGTCAGCGGTAACGAGCTGCGTGTATTCGTGGACTATCCGATCAACATCTTCTGATGAGCGATCCGCTGTAAGAAAAATGAGAAAGCCCCGATTCGTTCGGGGTTTTTTTTCGCCGGTTTTTCAGCGCAAACCGTAAATAACCGGTGTTTTTGTCATGTAAAAGTCGTTTTTCAAGCGCTGCAGATTTCGTTTCAAGCAGTGCTTCAAATGCCTGAAATTCTTTCTCATGGACGCAAATTCTCCACCCAATAGATTAGGGCGTTCAACGCAGCGGAGAATTTGGTAATGATCGTTTTGAACAGAGAAGTGGGCGAATCGCTACGGCGCGACAAGTTTGTCAACGTCCAGGGTGGTGACTTCAATCTCTACGGTCATTTTGCCGACTTCGTCAGACTGACCAAAAGTTGGGAAAACATGGAGCCTGACAGCTACTACGGTCAGGCCGAAGCCGGCATGCGTTACCGTCGTTACAGCGACTTTGAATACAACCCGAAAACCCGCGAGCTCAAGCAACTTGAGCATCGCGCCTATGTGCAATCGAAAGAGAACAACGCTTACGTCGGCGGCGTGGTACGACACTTTCAGGACTTTTCCGAAGAAGTGATCTCTTCGCCGGTGATGCGCAGCCTGATCGACACCGATTTCGAAGTGTACAAAAGTGTGCTGCCAGAAGAGTTGCACGATGAAATCTGGCAGTGCCAGATCCATCAGATCCGCATTGAGATCAAACCCGGCAAGCAGCTGGAAATCACCCCTGAAGGCATTCATTGCGACGGCTATCCGTTCAGCGGCGTGCACTTCTGGGGGCGCAATAATGTCGAGGGCGCTGAGAGTCGTTTGTATGACATTCATCAGCAACAGCTGGCGGCGACCACCTACGAGGAAATTCTCGATACCACCTACTTCCTCGATCGCGACATGCGCCATTACGTGACCCCGGCGCGCAACACCCACACCCATGCCATGGCGTACCGGCAGATTCTGGCGATTTCCTTCTCGCGGCCCGGGACCGCTTTCGACATTGTTCGCTAATCAGATCACCCCAATCGACGGCGTCGAGTGCTCGACGCCAGTGGTACTGCGCCGCGCCACCGCCAAGGATGCGCAACGCATGGAGCGCTTCTTCCGCCAGTTCGACGAAGTGTCGTTCTGCGAATGGCAGGACGCCAAATGCCTGCGCGGCGTGTTGATCCAGAAAACCACCACGGCGTACCTGGCTTTCGATGTCGAGGGCGAGATCGTCGGCGCGGTGCTCGGCGGCATGCTCGGCAGTCGCGGCACGATCAACCATCTGGCCGTGAGCCCGCGTTACCGCAGCCAGGGCGTGGGCCAGCGTTTGGTCGAAGCAGCGTCGTCCGACATGAAACGGGTCGGGGTGCTGCGGATGTTTCTGTTCGTCGACGATGCTAACCTCGCGGGCAAGCGATTCTGGACCGCCCAGGGTTTTTGCGAGCCTCACGGCGAACGAACATTTGAGAGGGATCTATGAATGAAAGGTCCGGCAGCGCGCCGCTGATGGCGACTCATCAGCCGTCGCGCACGTTTGCCGAAGCCAGCCCGGTGGTCGCCGGGTATTTCACCGTGTCGTTTGTCTTCGGGCTGATGGCGGTCAACGCCGGCCTGCCGATGTGGCTGCCGGTGGCGATGTGCTTGTTTGTCTATGCCGGCGCTTCGCAATTCGCCGCGCTGGCGCTGATCTCCAGCGGCGCATCGCTGACCACCATTGTGCTGACCACGTTTCTGATCAATGCGCGGCACATGCTGATGTCGGTGTACATGGCCAAAGCCCTGCGTGCATTGGGCTTGAGCCGCATGGAGCGTTGGGCTTACGCCGGTGGCCTGACGGATGAATCCTTCGCCTTTCATAGCGTCAAGCTCGGCACGGGCGCACCGGTCAACGTGCGTTACCTGATCGGTTTCAATCTGTTCTGCCACACCTCGTGGGTGCTCGGCGGTTTGCTCGGTGCGGTCTGCGCGCAGTACGCGGCGCACTTGATCAAATATCAGCTCGATTACGCGCTGACGGCGATGATGCTCTACGTGCTGGTCTCGCTGTGCAACACGCGTAACAAATTGATTGCGGCCGCTGCTGCCGTGGTGTGCATGGGTGCGCTGAGCCTGATCGGCAGTTCGCCCTTCAACGTATTTATCGCCACGTTTGTGGGCTGCGGAGTGGGTGTATGCCTGACCAAACATTCCTGATTCTGGTGGTGGTGCTGATGATGGCGGTGACCTTCCTGCCGCGCGCCTTGCCGCTGCAGATCAACACCGAACACTGGCCGCCGTTCGTGGCGCGCGCACTGGAATATCTGCCGGTGGCGATCGTCGCTGCGATCAGCCTCACGCCCCTGTTGATCAAGGACCGGCAGATCCAGCTCGATCGCCCGGAATTCTATGCCGCGATTCCGACGTTGCTATGTGCGTATTTCAGCAAAAACCTCTTTCTCAGTGTGGCGGTGGGGACGGCTGCGTACATTGCGCTCGGCTCGTTCATGTAGCGGCAGGTCAACGACGTCGTTCAGCGCCTGGTGGGACAACTCCGGATTGTTTACCGCCAGGCGCACTTCGAGGAAATCCTCGAAACCGGGAAAAATCGTCAGTCCGTTCTTCTGTGCCGCTTCACGCGAGACCATGCCGACCGCATCCATCTGCGTGATCAACGACAGCGTCAGGGTTTCGCTGCAGGAATAGACCATGCGCTGGCCGTTCTCGTGATTGCCCAGCCCGGCGTCGAGAAACCGCAAGAAGCTGTGGGAATACGGACAATCTTCCGCAGGACGCACCTGAAACTTGTTGCCCAGCAACGTCAGCGGATCGTTTTCCTGGCCGCAATGCGCACCGACCACCTGCACCTGCACATCCGGCAGGACGATGCTCGGCAGCCCCGGCCGCTGCGGGCCGATCAGCACGGCAAGGTCGAAATCTTCGTTCTTCAGCTTGCTGAGGTTTTCCATCGACTCGGCGTAGCTGAACTCCATCTGATAATCGGGAAACACCTCGATCAGGCGTCCGATCATGCGTCGGTTGAAATCAGGCGACAGGGTGTTGTTCAACGCCACCTTCAACGTCCGCTGCCCTGGCACCTTCAGCGCTTCGACCTTTTCTTCCATCTGTCGCGTGGCGATCAACACTTTGTCGATGTAGGGCGTGAGCTCCGTGCCTTGCGGCGTCAGCGTCAGGCCTTTGTTGGAACGGCGAAACAAGCGGAAACCGAACTGCTCTTCGACCTTGTTCAACTGTGCGGCCAACGCCTGCACGGTCAGGCACGAATGCTCGGCTGCAGCCGACAACGAGCCGGTCTGCACGATGCGCATGAGGTTGCGTAAGGTTCTGCTATCCATGGGTAATGCCCTCTGAAGTGGGCTGGGTATTGTTGTGTACGAAACGACCGAAACGGCGCCATATGCCGGCTATATTCCTGCACCTGAGCATAGTTGTCGCGGATTTAGTAGCGAATTGATTTCCCCGCCGATGGCTGGAGGCTGACAGAGGATCGGGGTTTTTGGTGAAGTGGGGGTGATGAAGGTCAAAAAAGTGCGTGGTTTTGGTGCGCGGGGAGATTCTTTTCGAAGAGAAACAGCTTACATCTTCCTAGCTTTTTGCCTGCGTCATACGCAGATAGGTCACGGGTAAAGTAACGATTTAGCTGATAGCGCCCAACAGTCAAAGGAGTTGAAATGGATGTCTGGCATGCGAGCCATGGTAGTAGATAACCACCTATCAACTTCGCGTTGACCGACGAAGATCACTCCGAACACAATGCAGAGGTAGCGCTGATGTAGCTACAAAACCACGATGAGGTAATTGAAATGGCTGCACTACTGAAAACTACCGATGTGCGCTGCCGCATTGATGAGGATTTGAAAGCGCGTGCCACTGAAGTCTTGAACGCTTGCGGGCTGAGCATTAGTGACGCCATGCGACTTTTTCTGCGACAGGTTGTTGCTACTCAGGGGCTTCCCTTCGAGGTGCGAGTTCCATCGGAGAAGACGGCCCGCGCAATGATGGAAGCACGAGAAATCCGTCAGCGTTTCGACTCGATAGACGACATGCTGAGGAATGCTGATGGCGAAACAGGAGAAAACACAAAAACGCGCTGATCGACCTAAACAGTGTGCACAGACTTCTGAATTCAAGAAGTCTTGGGATCGTTACAACCGTGCCGGAAGGCGAGATATGAACGACGTTCGGAAGGTGATGGCAATGTTGTTCCTGGGGCAGCAGTTACCGGCAGAATATCTGGATCATGCGCTGACTGGAGATTGGTCTGGATTCCGCGAGTGTCATATCGGTGGCGATTTTCTGATGGTTTACGAGAACACACGTCCCGACCTGATCACGTTCGTGGATTTAGGGAGTCATTCAGAACTGTTTCAATAGCGCAGAAATACATAAGCCGGCTTAACTCCGGCTTCTGCGCATTTGATTGTTACGATTCGTTCGTTTGTGTATCAAAATACTAAAAAATTACAGTTATGTACTAGTCTTCAGCTAAGACAAAAATCAGGAGGCGTCTATGCCTACCTCATCCCCAGCTCTTACCCCATGCGAACAACTCGACGCCCCCGAAGCCGGCCGGGTTGCGCTGAAGTTCTTCTTCAGCCTCATGGAGCATTGGGGCTGTAGCGCCGAGCAACAACGCACCCTGCTCGGAGGAGTCGGCAACACCACGTTCTATAAATACAAACACCTGCCAAACATACGCCTGCCCCATGACACCCTCGAGCGCATCTCTTACCTGATGGGTATTCACAAGGCGTTGAGCATCATCTTCAGCAACAGCCGCGAGCGCGCCTACGATTGGGTCAGCAGCCCGAACACCGCGGCACCGTTCAATGGCAAAACCGCGCTGGATTACATGCTGGCGGGCCGGGTGGTCGATATCGCCGATGTGCGCCGCTACCTCGACGGAGTGCGCGGTTGAAAGCGCCGGCGCCGGTGGATGTGCCATGGCCGCGGGCGTATCGCATCGTCAACAGCAGCTTCCCGCCGATTGCACTGTTCGAAGACGTCCTCGACCCCGAGGACCTCGAAGTTGCCTACGCCATCGAAGCACTGACCAATGATCGGCTGGTCGAACAGGCCGGCGTCCTTGCCCGCGTACGTCCCGAAGATCGCCTGTCCGGCCCCGGTTCCAGCCCGGTGATGGCCGCGTTCACTCACGTCGGCAAACGCAGCCGTTTCAGTGACGGCACCTTCGGCGTCTATTACGCCGCCAGCAGCCAGGCTGCGGCGATCGCCGAAACCTGTTTTCATCAGGAACGTTTTCTCGCGGCGACCCGGGAAGCCGATCTCGAATTGACCATGCGTACTTACTTCAATCAGGTGATCAGGCCGCTGCATGATATTCGCCATGGCTTTGATCATCTGCATCAGCCTGATCCTGAAGCCTATGGCCCATCACAACTGTTCGCGCGACAACTGCGCGACGCCGAGTCGTGGGGCTTGCTCTATAACAGCGTGCGGTTGCCCGGGCATGAGTGCGTTGCGGCGTTTCGGCCGCCGGCGGTATCGATTCCGAAGCAGGGCAAGCATTTGCGCTATGTCTGGAGCGCAAGTGAGGGCAGAATTTCGTTTGTATTCGAGATCAGTCAGGTCTGAATTATCGCTTTGACTTCGTCGAGCGTTGTGACGGGAATGACGCTGGATGGAATTCGCGAAGAGGGCGACAAGTTGTAAACGGCAAATTTACTGTCGATGACTTTGTCGGACATGAGTTTCAGAGATGGAAGAATTCTGGAATGAAAATGCTGGTCCAGCCCGCACGGGGAGATAGAGCTTCCATCAGTCTCGTAAAAACGCCCGGCCGACTGGTTCATATCCGCTCCCACCAAAATCACCTTTGAAAAGCCTGCGTGATAGGCAAGTTGGAGTGCGAGATACAAGACTGTGCGGGCATCAAAAAAACCATGGGCCAGGTTTTTGCTGAACCCGATACTGCGGTTTCGGCTACCCAGAACAGCGCGATTACGTACCAGATCCTGGTTGTTGCGAAGTAGCCATTCAGTCAGGGTTGGTTTGGGCGCTTTCTTCAGAAGATAGAGATCACCTGTCGGTTCAACGGCGAGTTCCTGGGCCTGGCGAGCCCAGAGAGCTACTCGCTGACTGGTGCGCATTGCATAGGCAAACAGATCAGGCTGTTGTAGCGAAAAACTGGTGTCGGTGCATGCATAGAAGAACGGCTTTATGCCTGTTCCCGTGAACATGGATATCGCGCCGTTCACCGTGATCATCGGGATGTCGGCAAACTGTTCAATGGGAAAGTCCTTCGCGGAGTTACCCGACGCGATTATGAATACAGCGCCTCGAGCAATGTTTCGACAGTCAGAAAAGTCCCTGATTTGCGAACGTGCGGAGCCGTTTGGCGTTTCTGATGTTGAGTTCATCGATGGTCTCTTGGTCCATGTCATGCATTCAGTCCGTTGTGCTGACGTGATGAAGCGAGATGACTCTTCTATAGCGCCGCGCTTTGTAAGTGAGTGTTGCGCTCGGCGTTAGTTCCCGTTTGGCTGCTGGGCAGCCGAAGCGTTGGCCAAGAACGCTCCAGTGGCTGGCGGGTTATCTGGATAGATGCAGGAGGGAAGTCGGATATGTCCGCGCACCAAGGGACCTTGAGGAAGGCCGGCATGTTTTCGGCAGGCCTGAAATGCAAAAAGCCCTCGCATCAACGAGGGCTTCGAATGGCGGTTTGCATCAATGCCTTTCTGGTGGCGAATCCATTACTTCACCACATCATCGATCAATGCCTTGCTTGGCTCGTGCAGATACTGCGAGGCATAAGCGCGGACTTTGCAGGATTGGGAGCAGGGGCGCAGGCAACCGACGGGTGCAGTGCAGACTCTCTTGCGGGTCGCAAGTCAGCATCCTGAGGCGTTGCGGGATTTGTATCCTGCCTGATCCCCATAGTTGACTTCTTGGCTGACTCAGAAACAACAAAGCCCCTGCATTTCTGCAGGGGCTTTGTTTTGTATGGTGCCGGCACCAGGAGTCGAACCCGGGACCTACTGATTACAAGTCAGTTGCTCTACCAACTGAGCTATACCGGCGTGTGGGCGACGATTATAGCGATTGGGTAGATCCTGTAAACCCCTGAATTCAGACTATTTTTGCATTCCGGAAAAATCAGGCCCTGCGCAAATTAATGCGCAGCTTTTGTACCTCAAGCGCAGTAAGGCATTTATGCAGGGCGTACGGTTGAGTCTGGGCTTTCGGGACCCTGCAGTTATTCACTCGGCCAGCCCAATATTCGTCGGTTATGTCCTTTTGGTTGGCAGCTTATGCACAACTGAGGGGCGCTAGGACTGCTTGGGCGAGGTTTAGTGCAGCCATTCTCATCTTGTTCGCAAATCCCTGTTTTACAGGTTTTTATTTATGTGAACAAAAAATGACCAGTGTCGTTAAGGCGATGAAACAGGCGCAGATATTGGATCCACGGCAAATCCATCAACAGAGTTATCCACAGGCTGTGATGTTTTCAGCGCGTTCGGCGAGCAGCAGTAAGTTTCGCGGTGTGAGTGAGGCGTCGCAAAAGGTGCCGAGGCGTACGACGTATCCCTGTTCTGCGAGGAAAAGCGCCCGATCCAGATTCAGCCAGAGCTCAAGCGGTCGTCGGAACAATCCGCGAAGCAATTCCAGGTTGCGCACTTCGGCCAACCGCTGCCAACCGGCGGCTTCGAGTGTCGACCAGTCTGGCGAGCCGACTGTGGATAACTCCTTCAGCGCTGCTAGATCGAGACAATAGTCCGCAAACGGTTTATCCAGCCAGGCGCTGGGCAGGGAGGGCGTTGGCAGGTATTCATTGACGCCGCGCACTTGCCGTTGCAGCAGGTCGAAAGCCAGGCGACGAGCCATCGAGGTGTCGCGCTGACGTCGGACGCGCGCACCGGCGGTGACGGTTTCGCTCATCGGCAACGCCAGATCTTCCAGCGACAGGTGTAGGAGTGATGCCGATCCCGCGCAGGACAAGGCCTGATATTCGTTACGACTGATGCGGTTGTAGCAGCACGGCGCAATCGCCATTTGCTGGCAACCTGCGGCACTGGCCAGTTGCATCAAGCGCACATGAAGATCACCGCAGGCGTGGAGGGCGACGGGGGTGTGGGCGGCGTTCAACACGGCCGGGGCGTCTGCCGCGAGTACATCCTGTTGGACATGCAGGGCGTGCAAGTGATGACGCTGACTCAAGGCCTGACCGCTGGCGACCAGCACCGGATCGTATTCAACGCAAGTCAATTGTTGCCCGGCACCCAACAGGCGCCGCCCCAGATGCCCTTTGCCGGAGCACCAGTCCAGCCAATGCGTCGGCTGCGAGGCGAAAGACAAGCGACTGGCAAACGCTTCAATCTGCTGCCACTTACGCCCCGGAACATCGACATTCAAGCCATGCCCGGCAGCTTCAAGCGCACGCCCCGCCAACTCACCGACCGCACTCAACTCTGCCGACAACTTCGCCAATGAAGCGAACGGCTCTGGCGCATCGACAAGGTCAGCAGGATGGTTATGCGTGCGTTCTGCATCTTCCAGCGACCGCCCGCGTAGCCACGCAGACAACTCCGGGTAGGATGCTTCCCATGGAAGTTGTAGGTGAGTGAACGGCCGAGGTTTCCACAGCGCCTGATGCTTAATCAAGAAAGCATCCAGCGCGGTGAAGCGGGCGAGTAGGGCCTCGCCCGTCAGCACGTGGGAAGTATCAGCGGCCTTGGCAGGCATCGACGCGCAGCCAGCGCTCCAGCAGCTTGAAGCCGCGTACCAGCACGTAAGCCATGACCAGATAGAACACACCGGCGGCGAAGAAGATCTCCACCGGCAGATAAGTGCGGGCGATGATCGTGCGGGCCATGCCGGTCAGTTCCAGCAGGGTCACGGTGCTGGCCAGGGCGCTGGCCTTGAGCATCAGGATCACTTCGTTACTGTAGGCCGGCAGGCCGATGCGCGCGGCACGGGGCAGGATGATGTAGAACATTGCTTTGGGCCGGGACATGCCCAAGGCCCGCGCGGCTTCGATTTCACCTGGTGGAATGGCCTGAATGGCTCCACGCAGGATCTCGGCGATGTACGCCGCCGTATGCAGCGTCATGGTCACCGTTGCACACCAGAACGGATCGCGCAGGTACGGCCACAAGGCGCTTTCACGCACGGCTTCGAACTGCGCCAGACCGTAATAGACCAGGAACAGCTGCACCAGCAGCGGTGTGCCACGGAAAAAGAAGATGTAGGCGTAGGGCAGCGAACGCACGTACCAACGCTTCGAAGAGCGCGCGATGCCCAGCGGAATGGCGAGCAGCAGGCCGGCGATGACCGCGATGGCGACCAGTTCCAGCGTCAGGGTCGCGCCCTGTGCCAGTTTCGGCAGCCACTTGATAATGACTTCCCAGTTCATTGCGCGCTCCTCGCAAAGCCGCGAGCGGCGCGTTTTTCCAGCAAGTGCATGCCGGTCATCGCCAGCACCGTCAGGCCGAGGTACATGATCGCGGCGACCATGTAGAAGGTGAACGGTTGTTTCGACACGGTCACGCCAATCTGCGCGTGACGCATGATTTCTTCCAGACCGATGACCGATACCAGCGCGGTGTCTTTCATCAGGATCATGAACAGGTTGCCCAGGCCCGGCAGGGCGATGCGCCACATCTGCGGCATGATCAGCCGGGTAAAAATGCGCCACTTCGACAGGCCCAGGGCCTGGCCGGCCTCACGGTGACCCTTGGGAATGGCCAGCAGGGCGCCGCGAAACACTTCCGTGGCGTAGGCGCCGAAGCACAGGCCCAGTGCGATCACACCGGCGGCAAAGGCGTTGAGTTGCAGGTCGGGGTTGCCGAAGTACTCACCGAGGGTGCGCATCAGGTTGACCGTACCGAAGTAGATCAACAGCACCCAGAGCAATTCCGGGACGCCGCGTACCAGCGTCGAATAAGTGCCGCCAAGCCATTGCAGCGGCTTGTACGGGGAAGTCTTCGCCAAGGCGCCGAGCAGGCCGAGCACCAGGCCCAGGCACAGGGCGGTGAGGGCCAGTTGGACGGTCATCAGCGCGCCAGCGGCGAGCGCCGGGCCGAATCCGTAGAGGTCGATAATCATGGGTTTCTGTTCAAATTGCGGCAGGCAAAGTCGGGAGCCGGTGCCGCTTGATCACGGCGCCGGTCCCACAGGTCAGATCAATAGATGCTGAACGGGAAGTACTTGTCGTTGATTTTCTTGTAGGTACCGTCAGCGACGATTTCCTTGAGGGCTGCGTTCAGCTTGTTGCGCAGCTCGTTGTCACCCTTGCGCACGGCGATGCCGATCTTGTCGCTTTCCACCACCGGGTCGCCCTTGAACTCGTAGTCCTTGCCGGCGTCGCTTTTCAGCCAGTCATAGTTGGCGTACTTGTCGGCAAGGATCGCGTCGACACGACCGGAGGTCAGGTCGAGGTAGGCGTTTTCCTGGGTGTCGTAGAGGCTGACCTTGATGTCGTCACCGTAGGTGTCTTCCAGCCAGGTGCCGGCCAGCGTTGCGCGCTGGGTGCCGATGGTCTTGCCCTTGAGCGAGTCCTTGTCGGTTTTGAAATCGACGTTTTTCGGTGCGATGAACTGCAGCTTGTTCGAGTAGTACGGATCGGTGAAGTCCACCGCGCCTTTGCGCTCTTCGGTGATCGACAGCGAGGAGATCAGGAAGTCGAATTTCTTCGCGTTCAGGGCTGGAATGATGCCGTCCCAGTCGGAAGTGACGACGGAGCATTCGGCTTTCATCTTCGCGCACAGGGCGTCGCCGATTTCCTTGTCGAAGCCGACCACTTGGCCGCTGGCGTCTTTATTGTTGAACGGCGGGTAGGCCGCTTCGATGCCCATCTTCAGGGTTTCAGCCATGGCACCGGCGCTGAATGCGAGGGTGACGGCGGCGGCCAGGAAGACCTTTTTGAAATTCTGCATGCATGTTGCTCCGTTAGCGGTTGCTGGACATGAATTGTTTGCAGCGCGCCGAAAGCGGGTTGTCGAACACCTGCTGTGGCGATCCTTGCTCTTCTATAAGGCCCTGATGAAGGAACACCACTTCGCTGGAGACCTGGCGGGCGAAGCCCATTTCGTGGGTCACGAGCAGCATGGTGCGGCCTTCTTCGGCCAATGCGCGGATGACACTAAGTACTTCCTGAACCATTTCCGGGTCAAGCGCGGAGGTCGGTTCGTCGAACAGGATCACTTTCGGCTGCATTGCCAGCGTGCGGGCGATGGCGGCGCGTTGTTGCTGACCACCGGACAATTGCGCCGGGTAGGCGTGGCGCTTGTCAGCGATGCCGACCTTGGCGAGCAACGCTTCGGCGACTTCGATGGCCTCGGCCTTGCTCTGGCCGAGCACGCGGCGCGGGGCCTCGATAACGTTGTCGAGCACGCTCATGTGCGGCCACAGATTAAAGTTTTGAAATACAAAACCAATCTCCGAGCGCAGGCGATTGATCTGCTTGCCGTCGGCGGCGACCAGTTCGCCGTTCTTCGCGGCCTTGAGCTTGAGTTCTTCACCGGCCACCAGGATCTGGCCCTGGTGCGGGTTTTCCAGCAGGTTGATGCAACGCAGGAACGTGGACTTGCCGGAACCGGAAGAGCCGAGGATCGAGATCACGTCGCCGTCGCGGGCGGTCAGCGAGATGCCTTTGAGCACCTCCAGCTGTCCGTAGCGTTTGTGCAAGTTGCGGATTTCCAGCGCGGGCGTGGCCTCAGCCATGTGCGTTCCTCATATATGTTGCGCTCCTGCTGTTGGCGGGCCTTCCTGGCGAGGCGGCCAAGCTAGCATAGCGTTTCAATGGCAGCCAACAGCGCTACGAGCGGTAAACGGGTGGCATGTGGCGGGTTGTCGCATCGGCGCAGCAGACTGTCGCCCCATCAACAACCGAACGGGTGTTTGATCATGCAAACCCGTGGGTGCCGCGTAAAAAAAGGCGCGATGTTGCCAGCTTTGGCGGGGTGTTGGAAGCGCTATCCGGCCGAACGTTCCTTATTCGCCCTTTTTCTGTGCGCCGCACACTTTTTCTGTGTGTTTCTGGTGCGCTGATTCGTCTTGAAAGTGAGTCGCCGGGTAACGTTCTGGCGAATAGCCATTAAACTCAATGACTTGCATCGGATGCCGGAGCCCCCGGCACTCAAGGACTTGAAACATTTTGGCGCAAATATTGCGTGCAGAATAAGGAACAGGCCGTTGGATTCTTTTTACGAGAAAGAATTTTCAGACGCGCCGGACGCACTCGCTTTCCTTGCAAAGGTAGTCTCTATGAGCAGTACCCCAAGCTCCACAGGCCTCGAACAGGGGCTCAAACCGCGTCATGTGACCATGTTGTCGATCGCCGGTGTGATCGGCGCCGGTCTGTTCGTCGGCTCCGGCCACGCCATCGCTGCCGCCGGCCCGGCCGTGCTGCTGGCCTACGCCGCTGCCGGTACTCTGGTGGTGCTGGTGATGCGCATGCTCGGCGAGATGGCCGTGGCTTCGCCGGACACCGGTTCGTTCTCGACTTACGCTGATCGCGCGATCGGTCACTGGGCCGGATTCACCATCGGCTGGCTGTACTGGTGGTTCTGGGTGTTGGTGATTCCGCTGGAAGCCAACGCCGCCGCGACCATCCTGCACGCGTGGTTCCCGGGTGTCGGCATTTGGGCTTTCGCGCTGGTGATCACCATGCTGCTGACCGTGACCAACCTGTTCAGCGTGAAGAATTACGGCGAGTTCGAGTTCTGGTTCGCCCTGATCAAGGTGCTGGCGATCATCGGCTTCATCGGCCTCGGTCTGGCGGCGATTTTCGGTTTCCTGCCGACCAGTCAAGTCAGCGGTGTGTCGCATCTGTTCGACAGTGGCGGCTTCCTGCCCAACGGCATGGGCGCTGTGCTGGGCGCGATCCTGACCACCATGTTCTCGTTCATGGGCACCGAGATCGTCACCATCGCGGCGGCGGAATCGAAGGACCCAGGCAAGCAGATCTCCAAGGCCACCAACTCAGTGATCTGGCGGATCGGCCTGTTCTATCTGGTTTCGATTTTCATCGTGGTGGCGCTGGTGCCGTGGAACGATCCTACCCTGGCCAACCTCGGCTCCTATCAGACCGTACTTGAGCGCATGGGCATTCCCAACGCGAAGATGATCGTCGACATCGTCGTACTGGTGGCGGTGACCAGTTGCCTGAACTCGGCGCTGTACACCTCGTCGCGCATGCTGTTCTCCCTCGGCAAGCGCGGCGATGCCCCGGCCATGTCGACCCGCACCAACAAGAGCGGCACGCCTTACTGGGCGGTGATGCTGTCCACCGGCGCTGCGTTCCTCTGCACCTTCGCCAACTATGTGGCTCCGGCAGCGGTGTTTGAGTTCCTCCTGGCCAGCTCCGGCGCCATCGCCCTGCTGGTGTACCTGGTGATCGCCTTCTCGCAACTGCGCATGCGGAAACAGCGCATGGCGCGCGGCGAAAAAATCGTCTTCAGCATGTGGCTGTTCCCGGGTCTGACCTGGGCGGTGATCATCTTCATTGTCGCCGCGCTGACCATCATGCTGTTCCAGGAAGCCCACCGCGTGGAAATCCTCGCCACCGGTCTGCTGAGCCTTATGGTGGTAGCGGCTGGTCTGCTGGTGTCGCGCCGTCGCAAGCTGGAGAAGCGTGGTGCGGTGGTGTTGAACTGAGTCGTAACGCGTGATGTAAAAACGGCCGCTGTCAGGGATGACTAGCGGCCGTTTTTGTTTCTGAGCTTTCCAGTCAGGTTAAACCCAGTCCTCGATTCGCAAACCGGAAACGCGTTGAAACTCCCGTACGTTGTTCGTCACTACAATGAGTCCAAGTGAGCGTGCGTGGCCAGCGATCATTTGGTCGTATGGCCCGATCGGCGTTCCAGCCTTCGCGAGTTCAGATCGAACCATCCCGGCCTGTGCGGCTGCGTCGTTATCGAAAGGCAAGACATCCAGTCGCGCGACAAATCCTTCAACAATTGCCAGATTTTTCTCCGGGGCCGCCGACTTTTCAGCACCGTAAATAAGCTCCATAAGCGTGATAGCGCTGATGCACAACTGCCCGGAATGTCGATTGAAGGCTTCCCGGACAATTTGTGGTTTGTTCTTGATGGTGAAGATGCAGATATTTGTATCCAGCATGTACTTGATCATCAGAACGACTCGCGCTCCTGTTCAGTGGGTTGCTCACGGTTAGCCATGAAATCAGGGCTGACGCTGTCGCCATCAAACCAGCTATCCCAGCTTTCTCCAGCAGGCGTAATGACGCGTGTTCTGCCAATCGCGATGACTTCCACTCGTTTAACGTCGCCGGGCATCGCAACTGCCTTTGGCAGTCGGACTGCCTGACTTCTGTTGCTCATGAAAATTGTGGTCTGCTCCATATTCGAGCTCCCGGGTCTGTTCCTGTGATTAGCTCAGGATAGATCGTGCTGGGGATATGTCAATGGGATATACATCGTCACCGGACAAAGAGTAGCTAGGCCATCCAAACAAAAACGGCCGCTGTCAGGGATGACTAGCGGCCGTTTTTTGTTTCTGAGAAGGGCTTATTCGCTCTTGTCTGCCTGGGGCTCTACCGACTTGCCATAAGCATCCAGCGCCACGCCGAAATCAGTGATGAACTGCGGCTCGCTCAGCCAGGCCTGGGCTTGTTCGATGGTCATGCCGTCGGCCCACATGCGGTAGTCGATGAGCATGTCGGCGGCCAGGTGGGTGGCGGCCATGCCTTCGTTGTCGGCGTTTTCCATGTCGAGCAGTTCAGGATGGTCGACGATGATGAAGGCCAGTTCGCGCAGCAGGGTCAGCAGCATTTCGTCGCGACTGACCGCTTCGGCGTCACGCATTTTGCTGAACATCGCCAGGGTGTATTCCGGGATCGGCTCGGCGAGGTGGCCGAGGTCTTCGTCCTGATCCAGCGGTTTGCGCCCGACCATGCGGATTTGCTTGGCTTTGGCCTTGGCGCGTTTGGCGCGTTTCTGTTGCTTGTTCAGGGATGCCATGGGAGCTCAGTTCTTCTGTTGGGTTTGTGCGGCGATCGCGTCGGATGCCGCTACATAGTCAGCCTGGAATGCCGGGGATTCGATCCACGCCAGTGCGCCAGCCTCGTCGGTTTCCTGCGACCACTGGCGATACTCGATCAGCGCGGCGAGGATGAAATCCATCGCGCCTTCCTCACCTTCCTGCTCATAGACCAGTTCCAGCAGCGGATCTTCAAGGAACGCGGTGCACATGGCCTGTTGGCTGATCTTCTGGGCGTCGATCATTTTCTTGAACAGCTCGGTCAGGTCCACCGATTCGAAATCGATGCGGTCGTCGTTCGGGTCCAGCTCGACCGGCGCTTCGGCACGCTTGGTGCGGTTCTGCTTGGCCTTGGCTTTGGCCCGGGTGGCGCGTTTTTGCTGCTTGTTGGCGGAGGCCATGATGTGTTCCGTCGTGCGTTGAGAGGGGCTCAGCTGCGTGGCACTTGTCGGCCGGGTGTATCGGCGGCCAGTGCGCCGGTCTGCAGCCAGGTCAGAGCAATGGGCCATAGTGTGGCTTGGTATGCGCTGCGAAAAAAGCCGAAATGTCCGACTTGTCGTTCGCCGATGTCCTGCGGCGCAATGCGCAGATGGGTTTTTGCCGCGTTGCTGAAGTAGCCGAGCAGGCGTTCGATCGCCGGGATCGTTCCGTAAGGATCATCGCTGAGGCTGATGGCGAGGGTCTGCGCGCGGACGCCATCGAAGGGCAGGGCGCCCGCCTTTTTCATCAGCACCCGACCGCTTGGACGATCCTCGAACCGTGCAGTGGGTGTGCTCCAGTCGCAGACTACGCCAGTTGGCGTGTCCTCCAGCCAACCTAGCCGTTTGCCGGGGAAATAGCCGCAGAGCAGCGCCATCAAAGGCATGACTACATGCCACTTGCCGAACATCCGCCAGCGCTGTTCAGGGGCGTAATCGCGCCAATAAGCGAACTGCGCACCGACGGTTACCAACCGTCGGATCACTTTGCCCGACTCCGCCAAGCCCGCCGCGCAACCACCGAAGCTGTGGCCAACCACATCGATTGGCTGACCGGGAAACTCCTGCTGCGCGCGTTTGAGCATCGCTTCGAAATCCAGCGCGCCCCAGTCAGTCCACGAAGCGCGCAGCCCTTTGATCGATTCGCTGCGTGATTCGCCAATGCCCCGGTAATCGTAGGTCATCACATCGCAGCCATGGTTGAACAGGTAGGCCGCGAACCGTGAATAGTGCCGACAGCGCACCGAGGTGGCGGCGTTGATGATGACCACCGGGCGCTGAGGATCGGGCGAACTGTGGCGCCAGGTGAAGCCGCCGAGTGCGTAGCCGTCGTCGGCAGTTTCCTTGAAGGACGTGCCTTCAGATGCAGTCAAAACTGGTTGGCTCAACTCTGCGTCTTCCAACTCGAATGGGGGCTTGCTGCCCATGGCGCTTGACCTCGGCGGTTAGGTGCCAACCATAGTCGCCGCGCTGATCAAGAACAATCCGGCCGGTTCATTCACTGGATTGAATGAGCATGCGTTCTTCGATCAATGCCTGTTCGCGGTTGAGTTCAGCACGTAACTCTTCTTCGCTCGGCAGTATCGTCTTGTAGCTGCTGGCGAACAGTTGCTCATTGCCTTTGAGCATGGAATAGCGCGCCACCGAGTCATTGCTTTCCGCGCTCAGAATGATACCGACGGTTGGCTTGTCACCTTCGCTGCGCTTGAGCTCGTCGTACATGCGCACATACATGTCCATCTGCCCGACATCGCGGGCGCTGAGCTTGCCGCGTTTCAGGTCGATGATCACGAAGCACTTGAGCAGGTAGTTGTAGAACACCAGATCGATATAGAGGTCGACGCCGTCAGTGCTGATGCGTTGTTGGCGGGCGACAAAGGAAAAGCCTTTGCCAAGTTCAAGCAGAAAGCTTTGCAAGTGGTCGATGAGTGCTTGTTCGAGTCCGCTTTCCCTGACTTTGCCTGCCGAGGGCAGGCCGAGGAATTCGAGCATGACCGGATCGCGAATGAATTCCCGCGGATTGCATTTCATCGCGTCGATGTTGGTCGTGGCTTCCTCGACCACCTCGGCTTTGTCCTGACTCATCAGCAGGCGCTCGTAGTAGAGCGTCAGGATCTGACGATCAAGGGCGCGGCTTGACCAGTTGAGGTCGGCGCATTCGTTCATGTACCACAGGCGCGCTTTCTCGCTTTCGACGCGTAGCAGGCGGCGGTAGTGGGTCCAGCTCAATTCGGGACGCAGTGCGTCTCGAATTGGAAATTTTTGATAAAACAGGCGCATCTTCCACAAATTGGTTTCATCAAACCCTTTCCCGAATTGCCCGGTCAGATCCTTAGCCAGTAGGCCAATCAATTTTTTCCCATATCCCGCACGTTGGGCTCCCTGTTGTTCAAACTCGACGATATGCCGGCCGATTTGCCAACAAGTCTGCACCTGAATCGTATCGACCGCGCGTAGCACTTTTTGCCGCGCCTGGCGAATCAGCTCGCCCAGTTCGCCCAGCAGTGAATCGATTTTATGGTCTTGCGTATCAGCAGGTTTGAGCTGGCTCATCGGGTCTTCCGCATTCTGGAAACAGAGACGCAAGCATGCCGGGGAAGGCGGCGCAGGTATGTCGGGCGAACCTGCGAGTTCGGAAGGAAGGGTGGGACAGGCGTTGCAGGACATTGCCACCGGAAGGCGCGTAACAGGGTAAATGTCCGTAGTCCATTTCGTACTTTTGCCCAGTCAATCGCCGCAGAGTTGGCAGCGCTGCGGTGAGCGATCTGGTGTTGCGCTGGAATGAAAGAACAGGCAGGTAAGAGGCTGCTTCAAAAAAGCGCCCCAGTTGCATCATCGCGAGCGCTTGCCCTTCGGCCTCTGCTCACGCATCCGCCCTTTGCGATAAACCCACAGCCCGAACACACCGATGGCCAACATGAACGCCGTCCAGAAGCTCTGCCAAACGAACTCGAACCAGTATCGCCGAGGTTGCAGTGCCAAGGTGTAGGTGCTGCGCGGTCCGCGATTGTTGGTGGTGATGGAACCGCTGATCCAGCTTTCGATAAGCATGTAGATCGAAAGACACACGGCAAAGGCGATCAGCACTCCCGCGAGCACCGTCAGCCAGAATGTCCAGCGGCTCGGGCGATACGGCGGAGGATGCGGCAAGCGAATACGGGTTCTTTTCTGATTCATAAGCGAGGCTCGCGTGAGCCGGTCAGGAAACTGCCGGCTCTTGCAATTGTTCAGTCGGCATCTGCCGCAGGCTCGTCGGGCGTGCGGCAAGATGGGCGCATTCAGCGATCACCTTGAGAATGCCGATCACCGCCGGCGTCAGCGCAGTGCCGAGGCAGATGCGCACGCCTGTGGAAGCCTGGCCGTCGGCGAAAAAGATGCCGCTGCCAGCCACGTGGCAACCACGCTCCGTGGCCAATTGCTGCAGCGTCGGCATGTCGGTGTGTGCCGGCATTTCGATCCAGTGGATGAAGCCGCCGCGCGGTGGGACGTAGAGGGTGCCGATCGGGAAATCCGTGCGTACCAGCGCTTCGACAAAACTCGCCAGCGAAGAGAGTTGCGACCTCAATCTGGCGCAGTGCTCGTCCATGTAGCCACGGCCGATGAATTCATTGAGAACATTTTGCGCCAGGCTGGAAACGGCCAGGTTGCGCGAAAACATCTGCGCGAGGATGGCATTGCGGTATTTGCCGGCCAGACACCAGCCGACGCGATAACCCGGCGCGATGGTTTTCGAAAAGGACGAGCAGTAAATCGTCTGGCCGCTGCTGTCGTAGCTCTTGAGGGCGCGCGGTCGATCAGCTTCGGGCACCAGGTCGAAGAAGATGTCGTCTTCGATGATTGGCACATCCGCTTCCCGGGCGATGTTTGAAAGTCGCGCGCGCGCTTCGTCGGGCATGATGAAGCCACGCGGATTCTGCAGCGTCGGGTTGAGAAAGATCACTGCGACTTTTTTCTGTTTCAGCGCTTCTTCCAGATGATCGACATCCAGCCCCGTGCGGCCGTCGGTGCGGATCGGCAAGGCGCGCATGCCCAAGCGTTCGATGGTCTGCAGGATGCCGTAATAAGTCGGGGTTTCGATGGCGACTGTAGCGCCTTTCGACGCGACGGCTTCGAGGGCCAGTTCCAGAGCGATGGTGTCGCCCGAGGTAACCAGAATGTCGTCCGGCCCGCAGACTACGCCGCGGGTCAGCATCAGCCCGGCGATGCGCCGTCGCAGCGCTGGCAGGCCGGGTGGCGCGACCAGACCGCTCAGCGCGTTGTCAGTCCTGGCGGCCAGCACCGAGAGGCATTTGTTGAGCAACACGTTGGGCGTGAGATCGCTGTGCAGAACCGCCGAATTCAGCGATGCAGTGGTGCGCGACGCTGCTTCGGAGAGCATCGCGACCACCGCATGATTGACGTTGACGGTGACACTGGAAAAGTCGAAAGCGCCGGACGGTTTTGCCCGTCCTGACGCCGAGACGAAGTAGCCGACGCGCGGCACCGTCGTGACGTAGGCGTCGGCCTCGAGGTCGGCCAGCGCCCGCTGCACCGTGGTGATGCTGGTCTCGAACATCCGCGCCAGAACGCGGATTGACGGCAGTTTCGCTTCGGCCGCCAGGTCACCGCTGTCGATCTGGCGAATAATCCAGTCCTTGACTATCCGCCAGCGCTTGTCCGGCAAATCAAACCTGTCCATAAGTTCTCTGTGATGATTCGAAACAATTCACAGAAAGTAGAGCAAAACGATCCCCGTTGCAGCAACTATGACGATGTTCAGCGCCACCAGACCGAAGGCGAAGCGGATCAGGCTGTTTTCTTCCTGGCGGTTGGCACCGGCAAGTCCGGTGATCAATGACAGGATCGACAGCGAGCCAAGTGCGCCATGGCCGGCGGCGCTGTTGACCATTGCCGCCAGCCACGCCCCGTGTTCGCTGCTCAGCGCGGCAATGGACGGCATCACCAGCGTGTTGCCGCCGACGTTGGAGCCGGTGACATAGCCGGCAATCCCTGCCAGCAGGGCGATCGTCGGCGCCAGCGAAATACCCGACATGGATTGCAACGCGCTTTGCGCCTCGACAAGGAATCCGGCGTTGACCATCACCTGGGAGAGCAGCAGGAACAGGAAGATTGTCGTGACCGGAAACTTCGCCCGGTTGAACAGCGCTGGCCACGGGAAACCCGCGCTCGCGGTTTGCCTGAACGCCATCAGCACGGTCACGATCAGCAGCGCCAGCCCTGGAGACGCCAGCGGCTTCCATGAAACGTGTTCGCCCCTGACAACCCACAGGCCATCCCAGCCCGACAGCACGAACAGTCCGCGCGACGCCACAATCACTCCCAGCAAGGCCAGATAAGGCCATGCCGCGCTCGGCCAGCGCACCAGTTTTTTCCGTTGCGCCCAGGAGATGCCCAGGCCGACGCAAGCCACGGCCAGCCCGGCCAGCACACCGGAAACTTCCGGGCCGAGCCACAGGTTGACGCCAAACAGCACGGCAACGAACAGGGCAGTCACGACAAGCAGCCCCAGCCACGCTGTCATCTTGCGGATGCCGGCCTGCCACAAGGCCAGCGACGCCAGGCAGAGGAACACTGGCGCGCTGATCAGCGCCGAATGGCTGCCGAGGGTTTGCGCCGGCAAATGCGCCAGCAGGGCACCGATCACCGTTGCCAGACCCAGTGTGCCCCACGGCATGATGACCATGCCGGCGAGGGCAATTTTCATCCCCGATTGGCGAGTGAAAAGCCCCATCAGCAGCGGCACCGTGGCGATCAGCGAAACGCCGAAGCCGGTCATCGCTTCCAGCAGCGGCGCCAGGCCCAGCACGATGAAAATCACCTGCGCCGGGGGTGTCCAGCCGAGTTCCTTGACCCACGCGCCGATGGCCTGTGGTGCGCCGCCGCGCTCGACCAGAATGACGAAGGCCAGCCCTGGGACGATGACGCACGCGGTGCTGAGAAACAGGATCGTAGTGTCCTGAAATATCGCCGAGGAGATCGCCGCCGACACCGGCCCGGCAGCGCCCAGAGCCCACAGCACCAGCACCAGTACCACACCGGCCAGCGCCGCCTGTACTGGTGGACGCCGGAGGATCAGGATCAGCGCGATCACCAGCGCGATCGGTGACATTTGCAGCAATAGAGAGCTCATAGCGTTTTCCTTGGCCTAGTCGTGCGTCTGTCCGCTGTACTCGGTCGCCCGCATGGACGCGCGCTGACAGAACGTCTGATACCACTCGCTCAGGCGAGCCTGCGCCGAGAAGTCCGAGAGTTGACGGAAAGCGATCCAGTCCAGGGCCGTCGCCAAGGCGATGTGGCCGACGGTGATCGGGCCATTGAGGTCGACATGCTCTTCGATGAAGCGATACGCCTCCTTGAGTTTGTAAGCCTGGCCGTCCGCGTACGCCGGATAGCGCAAAGCCTCGGGGCGCCGCTCGACTTCCCAGCGCAGCTTGATGCCGACGTCGCACATGCCCTGCGCCAATGCCTGCAGGCGCAGCGCCTTGTAGCGCTCGGGGCCGCTTGCCGGGATGAATTTTCCACCACCGCTCAGGTCATCGAGGTATTCGCAAATCACGATTGAATCGAACAGTGCGCTGTCGTCCGGCAGCATCAGCACCGGCACTTTACCCAAAGGGTTGGCCTGGTAAATGGTCGCGTTCGGTGAAGTCGGGCTGGTCTCGTGATGTATCACCTCAAGGCTCGATGCGATGCCAAGTTCGTGAGCCAGCACCAGTACCTTGCGGGCGTACGGCGAATGCGTCTGATAGTAGAGTTTCATGCGCGAGTTCCTGTCTCAAGGATGGCGGTGGCGACTCGATGGGCGTCCATGAACAGCCGCGAAGGTGCGCCCGCCGAGGTGACGTAGTGGTTGTAATAACAGGAGCCTTCGGCGAGCGGTCCCAGCACCCAGATGTCATGCACCGCTTCGCCGCTGTTCGACCTTGGGTTGCACGCCGCGTCGACATCGATGCCGTCGATGCCCGGCACATCGGTGCGCGGACGCACAAGGCCCAGGCGCGCGAGGTCGCGCACCGGCGCGCAGTCGCTGTGGGTGACGCCGCTGCTCTGGACGTAGCCGGCGACGCGCTTGAAGCGTTCGATAGCCGGGCGTGAGCCCGGCTTGAGGAAGGTCAGCAAACCGGCATCACACAGCGCGAGCAGATCGGCGTGGCGCTCCTTCTGCGGGCCGGCGACCAGACGATTGATCGCTTTGTGCCAACGGCCATAGAACTGCCGATGCGAATCTTCGGTGAGCCCGTCGAAATCCACCGCCTCACGCAGCCGGTCACGCAAGTCGCGCCAGACTTCAATGGCGGCTTTGATCGGCGACGTGCCTCGCCCCAGGCGTGCTTCATGCAAGTCGGCTTCGAGGGTGTCGTAAATCCACGCGTGATAGTTGTACGGCGTCACGCTGTCGGGCAGTGCGTGGCAGATCAGCTCCAGCGGATTGATTGCCCCGGCAATCGCTTCGAACTCGCGCAGCAAAGCTTCGCAGGCGACAACACCTGCTGGGCCGGCAACGCTGACGGTTCTGAGCTGCTCAAGCAGCTGTTGTGGCGCTGAGGGTTTATGCAGAACGGCGACCGCAGCGGCACGCATCTCCAGCAGCATCAGCGGCAGAATGTCCCGTTCGAAATCCAGCCGGCGGTTGTGCGCGTTGACCCGCAACGACTCGATGCGCTCGCTGGTCAGCAACACGGCGTTATGGCGTGGGCAGCCGATCAAACCGTTGGGACGCGTGCGAAACGGCAGCCCGTCCCGCGACTGAATGAAGATCACCGGCTCCTGACCCGACGGCTGGTAAGTGTGACTGCCATCGGCCATGGGTTTGTAGATCCCGCCTCTGCCAGCCGTCAGCGCCGCCAGGGTGTCCATGGCGCCCAGGCCCAACCCTTCGATTAACACCGTTTCGCCGGGCTCAACGGTGGTGAGGCTGCCCGGCAGCGGGTAAACGTTGTCGACCCGGTTCTGCCCCGCCAGGCGCAGGCGTCCGGTGTGGCCAACCGTCAGCACCAGACGATCCACCGTCACCGCAGCGCCGTCGGCGGTTAGCAGAAGGTATTGCTGGTTCTCGTTGCGCTCGACCGCCGTGACCTGATGCCGATGCAGATTGACCGTTACCCAGGCGGGTGCGGTCGTGAGGATCCGCGTGAAGGCGTCGGCCAGATAAGCGCCGAGCAGGTGCCGTGGCAGAAAATCCTCCGGCTCGACGTCGCGACCGTCGGCGGCGAGCAGGCCGCTGTCGGGGTCAACCTTGACGCGCTGTGCTCGGCACCACGCGAGAAAGTCCGGCCCTGGCCGTTCCCGGGCGTCGGTCAGATCACCGAACGCTGCTGCGTCGGGAAATCCCCCGAGCTGACCGGCGACGGTGTTGAGCAACAGGTAGTCCGGTTGATCGGGCCAGTGCGCGCCGCTGCCGAGCACGTTGGGCTCGAAGATGTCGATGACCATCGGTTGTTGCGGGCGTTCCTCGGCGCGGCTCAACAGGCGCTCGAATACCGACAATCCGCGCGAACCGCAGCCGATCAGGCCGATGTGCACAGGCGCCTTCACCATCTGCGCTCCTCGCCAAAAAATGACGGGATGGCAATTGCCGTACCGGCCGCCACCGCAATGTCGTGGATCATCCGGCCAATCGCGAGATCGAGAATGCCCATGCCGAATGGCGAATAGATCAGCGGTTTGTCCTGGGCGACATGCAGGTCACCCCGAATCAGCTGCGCCACTGTGCCGGTGACAAAGTCGCGATGGCCGTATTGCTGCTCGGCCAGATGCGGTGAGGTATTGGCCTTCAGGCAATGGGTGATGTCGTCGAAGTAGTTGTAACTTTCCTCGATGATTTCGGCGCCGATATCCCGCAGCGAGATGTTCAGAACAATCTGCCCCGGGCGGAACGTGCCCTGGCCTTTTACGTACGGCTCGCCCGCGCTGGTGGCGAACACCACGATGTCGGCAGTCAGTGCTTCTTCGAGCGACAGCAGGCGTACATCCGGCAGGCCCAGTTGTTCACCAAATTCCGCGAGGGCTTGTGCCGATTCCGCGTTGAGATCGTGAATGCCCACGCTGTCGAAGGACCAGTCGTCGGCGACGAAAGTCTCGAGGATATTTCTTGAGATTACCCCGCCACCAATGATCGAAAGTGTCGCCGCGTGGCGGTTCTGGCCATTCAGCCACCAGGCACCCAAGACTGCCGAGGCTGCCGTGCGCACGGCACTGATCAGTGCACCTTCGAGCAGCGCGTAGGGGTAACCGGTCTCGGGATCGTTGAGAATCAGCACCGCAGATGCGCGCGGAATGCCTGACTTGATGTTGTCGGGATAACTGGCAATCCACTTGATCCCGGAGACGGATTGATCGCCCTCGCTGTCGACGATGGCCGCCGGCAGCGCAATGATCCGGTTCGCCGGTTGTGCAGGGAAACGCAGGAAATAACTGTCGGGGTTAACGGTTTCGCCACGCTCGTGGGTCAGGTAGGTCTGCGCCACCATGTCGATGGTTGCATGCCGCAGCCCGTTGAGGATGTCTTTGACGACAGCGCCGGGGATGACGTGGAACGGCTGGATCGGATTCTGTGTGGTCATGAGGATTACGCCGAGAGTGCCAGAGCGATTTCAGGGAAGAGGGGCTGCAGTGCGGTTGCGCCGATCCGCTGGGTGACCCAGTCGTCGGAATAGATGGTTTCGAGATAGCGCTCACCCATGTCGGGGGAGATCGCCACCACGACATCGTCGGGCCGGATATGCGGCGCCCACTGGCGGATGCCGGCGAGCACAGTGCCGGTGGAGCCGCCGAAGAGCAGGCCGTAGCGTTGCGCCAGCCAACGGCAGACCTTGATCGTCTGTTCCTCGGGAATCGACAGGAAGTCGTGAATGCCCGACGACTCGAATATCTCCGGCAGGCGGCTGGTGCCGAGCCCCGGAATATGGCGCGTGCCGCCCGGCAGGCCGAACGTCACCGAGCCGACAGTATCGACGGCAATGACTTTGGTCTGCGGATGATGTTCGGCGAAGTAGTTCTTGCAGCCCATCAGCGTGCCGGTGGTACCCGCGCCGACGAACAGGTAATCCACGTGCGCAAATTTGCGCGCGATGGACCTGGCAGTCGCTTGATAGTGAGCGAGGGGGTTGGTCGGGTTCTTGTACTGGTTGAGCCAGATGTAGTCGGCGTTGTCAGCGACCAGTTGCTTGATCAGACGAATCCGCGAATTCAGGTAACCGCCGTTCTCGTCACGCTGATCGACCATGAGCAATTGCGCGCCAAGGGCGTGAATCAGCTTGCGGTTCGGCGCGGAAATATTCGGGTCGATTACGCAAACGAACTGGTAACCCTTGGCGGCGCAAACCATGGCCAGCGCAACGCCCAGATTCCCCGATGAGGATTCGATAAGGCGGGTCTTGTGGTTGATCAGTCCGCGGACTTCAAGATCAGTGATCAGCGCGTGCGCGGTCTTCAGCTTGATGGAGCCGGCAGGATTCAGTCCTTCGATTTTCAGCTGGATCGTTGCACTGCAAAGATCGCCGATCTGCACATAACTGTCTTCATTGATAAGTTGCTTGATCATACGTCGTCCGTTTCGCTCTTTTGCCGGGCGCACGGGGGCGCCAGCATTCATCCTGGAATGTTTGAAAAGCACTAACTGCAGTTCGCCTGTGGGTTGGGTTTCAGATTTTTTTGCTGGACAGGAAGTGACCTTGCGGGCGACGCCGATCGATTCAAAAAATCAGGTTTTGCGCTCTGAGGGCTACAGGAGTCCAGAGTGTTGCGGGGCGCAAAGTAGAGCCAGTCATTGGCTCGCCAAGGCTTGCGTGAAGTATTGGCGAAACGCCATCTGCGCGGAGAGATACAGATTTCGGTTTTTTTCCAGTACAGCTGGAATGCAGGGGTGTATCGAAGGGGGAAGAGGGGAGGTGGATCAAATCGCAGGCATAAAAAAACCCTGAATCTTGCGATTCAGGGTTTTCGGTATTTGGTGCCCAGAGACGGAATCGAACCGCCGACACGGGGATTTTCAATCCCCTGCTCTACCGACTGAGCTATCTGGGCAACGGGGCGCATTAAAAGGGTTTTTCGGATTTACGTCAACGACTTTTTGAAAATTTCTTAAATTAATTCCGTCGCTTACGAAATCTGCGGGTTATTCGGCTGGCGGCACGTAGCCTTCGGCCTTGGCGTATTCCTCGCCGGAGAAGTACTTGTCCATTTCGCCCTGCAGGTATTTGCGATCTTCGGCGTTCATCATGTTCAGGCGCTTTTCGTTGATCAGCAGGGTCTGGTGTTTCTGCCAGTCGGCCCAGGCCTTGGCCGAGACGTGGTCGAAAATGTCCTGGCCCTTGGCACCCGGGAAAGGGGCGCGTTCCAGCGCGGGCAGTTCTTCTTTGTACTTGCGGCACATTACGGTGCGGGTCATGGCGATTCTCCTGCATTCAAGACGGCGGCCGCGCGCTCAAGCAAGGTCTTGACCGGGGCAGCAAGGCCCAGGCGCGGCGGGGTGGCGAGGTTATACCAGAGCCAGTCGGCCTCGGCCACGTGATGGCTGGCTTCCTGCACCTGAACCAGCCACGGTTCGATGGACAGCTGGAAATGGCTGAAGGTGTGCACCAGGCTCGGCAGCGCCTGCTGCTGGCCCATGGTCAGCGAGTGCTGATCGGCCAGATGCTGCAGATCTTCCAGGTCGTCCAGTTCCGGCAGGCTCCACAAACCGCCCCACAGTCCCGTCGACGGGCGGCGATAAAGCAGAATCGCACCTTCGCCGTTGGCCAGCATTGGCATCAGCGTGCGTTTCTGCGGGATGGCCTTGCGCGGCTTGGGAATCGGATAACGGGTTTCCAGGCCAAGCATGTGCGCTTCACAGCCACGCTTGAGCGGGCACAGCAGACAGCTCGGCTTGCTGCGCGTGCAGAGTGTCGCGCCAAGATCCATCATCGCCTGGGTGTAGGCGTTGACCCGATCGTGCGGGGTGAAGCGCTCGGCGTTGGCCCAGAGTTGTTTGGCCACCTTCGGTTCGCCGGGGTAGCCCTCTTGCGCAGTGAAGCGCGCCAGCACGCGTTTGACGTTGCCATCGAGGATTGGCGCGCGCAGGCCCATGCTGATGCTGGCGATCGCCCCGGCGGTGGACAGGCCGATGCCCGGCAGCTCGGTGAGTTTTTCCACGTCACGCGGGAATTCGCCAGCGTACTGGCTGACGACGATCTTCGCGGTCTTCTGCAGATTGCGTGCGCGAGTGTAGTAACCCAACCCGGTCCACAGGTGCAGCACCTCGTCTTCCGGCGCTGCGGCCAGCGCATCGACGGTTGGCAGCGCCGCCATGAAGCGTTCGAAGTAATTGAGCACGGTGCTGACCTGGGTCTGCTGCAACATGATCTCGGACACCCAGACCCGATATGGATTGATGTCCTGCTGCCACGGCAAATCGTGGCGGCCATGGCGGTCGAACCACTCCAGCACCGCCGTGGAAAATTGCTCTGCTGTCATCGCTTGAACAGCCCCTTCAACGCGTCTTTCAATTCCGGGCTGACTTTATCGCCCAGTTTTTCGTCGATTTTCTCGCTGAGCTTGTTGCCAGCCATCTTGCTGGCGACCTGACCGAGACGGTCATTGTCGACGCGGCAGGCCTTGGCGCCCAGTTCCAGCGGGCCACGGCAGCGCAGTGGCCACTCGATGCCGACGAACTTCTCGCCGACCTGACAGGCCGGGTCGGGCATGGCGCTGGTGTCGCCCTCGACGATGATGCCGACGCGGTAATCCATGCCGAGCACGCGCAGGTCGATGTCGCCGTCACCGTTGACCGTCATGCCGGGGATGCGCACTTTCAGGTCGGGGTTGCTGGCGACGCCGTTGCGCACGGTCAGGTTGCCCTTGAGCTCTTCGAACGGCGTGTCCTTGCCCCGTGGCTCGCCGCTGAGGGATTTGCGATTGAGGGTGGCGATGCCTTTGCACAATTGCTGTTCAAGGTTGGCGTTGAGCAGCACGCCGTTGTTGATGACGAAACTGGCGTTGCCGTTCAGCGTATCGATCAACGCCTGTTGGCTGTTGCCGCTGCCGGTGAGGCTGCTGGTCAGCGTTACCAGACCTTTGACCGGCGGATTCTTGCCTTGGCTTTCGATAATTTTTTCCGCCGGGACGCGATTGAGCCGGGTCTGCAGGTTCAGTACCGGCGCGCTTGGGCGCACGTCGAGTGTGCCGTTGGCGACGAAGCCGCCGTTGTACAGATCACCGCTCAGGTTAGTCAGCGTCAGCAGGCCGCCCTGGCCGGTGGCTTTGAGCGCGGCGTTCTGGATCGGCAGTTTGTCGAGGGTCAGTTGGCCGAAAGTCAGATCGGCGTCCACGTCGAGTTTGGCCAGGCGTTCGACCGGCAGCAGACGCTCGGTGCTCCAGGCGGTTTTGCTCGGTTTGTCCGGCAGCGGCGTGGTGCCTGCGACGGCGCCGGCCTCGGTGCTGGCGACTTCGGCCTGACGGGTTTGCGTGGCGTTGTTAGCCTGAGCCGATTTCGGTGGCAGGTAGCGGTCGACGTTGAACGTGTCGGCCTTGAGAATCGCGCGCAGCGACTGTTTGGCGAAGTCCTCGATGGCGATGCGGCCGCTGAAGCTGCTGTCATCGAGTTTCAGGTTGATGTTGTCGAACGACAGGCTGGTCGGAGTGGCAGCAACGCGGCTGACCAGTTCGACCTTGCTCAGGCTGCCTTCGCCCATCGCCGGCAGTGTCTGGCCGATGCTGTCGACGAATTTCGCCAGATCGAACTGGGCAATGGAAATGCCGCCGCTGATCTGTGGCGTCTTGTCGAGGTCGTTGGCTTTCAGCTCGCCCAGGGCGCGCAGCTGGTTGGCGGAAATTTTGATGCCGGTCCATTCGGCGACGTTCGCTGCCTTGTCCAGCAATAACTGGCCCTGAGCAGAGAAGGTCATGGTTTTGCCTTGCAGCGGATCGCCAGCGAGTTCGCCGGTCAGCTTCAGGTCTTCGAACTTGTAGCGCTGCAAGGCGCGCTCGAAGCGCAGCTCGCCGTTGAGCTCGGTGCGCACGCGCAGCACCGGTTGGTTGGTGCCAAGGAACGCGGTGGCTTTCACCGGGATATTGGTCGAATCGTGTACCGGGCCGGTGCTCAGTTGAATGCTTTCGGCGCTGAACTGCTTGCCGGTCAGCTCATCGGTGTATTCAACGCGGGCGTTGTTGACGGTCAGGCTGTCGATGTCGAGGCGGATCGGTTGCGCCGGTTTTTCCACGGCGACGGTCGGCTCGCTGGCGGTCGCGCCCGCTGTGGCCGGTGGAGTCGAGCCCGGCGCCACGGGCACCTTGCCGATGTCTTCCCAGTTGCCGTGGCCGTTCTTGTCACGGTTCAGGCGCAGGTTGAGGCCTTCGACGCGCACGTCACTCATCTGCACTTCGCGGCGCAACAGCGGCAGCACGCGCACGGACAGGCCGAGCATCTGCAAGTCGGCAAACGGTTCGGCAGGTTTGGCCAGGGTGGCGACGCTGGCTTCGTGCAATTCCAGGCCGAGCCACGGGAACAGGCTCCAGCCGATATCGCCATTGAGCGTCAGCTCGATGTGGGCCTTGTCGCGGGCAATCTGGCGGATCTCGTCTTTATAGTCGTTGGGATCGAAGAGGTGGGTCAGGGCAAAGCCTGCCGCCACAATGATCAGCAACAGCCCGAGAAGTACCAGACCCAGGATTTTGCCGAACGCTTTCATGGGCGAGTCCTTGTAGTTAGTCGAATTGGTCATATGGCCGGGGAGTATAGCGCTGCCGGCACCCGGTTCGGTGTGGCGTCATCTGCCGAGGGTCGGCGGCGGCACCTGCAACTTCGCCACAGGGCCTGCGCTTGAGGATGCCCGGCGGGCGCCAGAGGGTGCAATCCGGCCCACGCTTGCGACGCCATTTTTTGCGCTTGGTTCACCAGTCGTTCAGTCACGCCCAGGCGACGGGTAACTTTTCGCACGCATAAATGGGACAAGTAGCAAACGGCGTGGTGCCTTTGCAGACGCGGGGTTGGCGGCTTCCCGAGTCGTACGAGAACAGATGACTTGAAAAAAGGTGATATCAGTTTGGTTTTTCTGTCACCTGAGAATGGTAACCTTCGCCAGTTCGTCCGCCCGTCTGCGACTTAACGTCGCGCCTTCAAGGAGCTTCACCTAAAAAAACGGTCATGCCTGCGTGCATAAGGCCGAGGGTGAGCAGTGGCTGGCGAACCATACTAACAATTGGGGGATACACAATGAGCACGAGCATCACGGCGGACGGCCTCAGAGCCGACCAGCCTGCGTTCCTGTCCAAGGAACGCATCATCGCCAAGCCCGGTTTCAACCGCTGGCTGGTTCCACCGGCCGCTTTGGCCATTCACCTGTGCATCGGCATGGCCTACGGCTTCTCGGTGTTCTGGTTGCCGCTGTCCAAGGCACTCGGCGTTACCGCGCCGGTGGCTTGCGCGCCGGACATGAGCTTCATCGCACAGGTATTTTCGTCGAACTGCGACTGGCCGATCTCCATGCTCGGCTGGATCTACACGCTGTTCTTCATCTTCCTCGGCTGCTCGGCAGCGATCTGGGGTGGCTGGCTGGAACACGCCGGGCCTCGTAAAGCGGGCGTGGTCTCGGCCTTGTGCTGGTGCGGCGGTCTGCTGATTTCCGCGCTGGGTATCTATACCCACCAGATCTGGCTGATGTGGATCGGCTCCGGCGTGATCGGCGGTATCGGTCTGGGCCTGGGCTATATCTCGCCGGTGTCGACCCTGATCAAGTGGTTCCCGGACAAGCGCGGCATGGCGACCGGCATGGCGATCATGGGCTTCGGTGGCGGCGCGATGGTCGGTGCACCACTGGCGACTGCACTGATGAGCCACTTCGCATCGCCAGAAGGCGTGGGCGTATGGCAGAGCTTCGTGGCCATGGCGGCCATTTACTTCGTGTTCATGATCGGTGGCGCACTGTCCTACCGCGTGCCGCCAACCGGCTGGAAACCTGAAGGCTGGACCGCTCCGGCGAAGAAAGCGTCCAACGCCATGATCACCAACCGTCACGTTCACGTGAATGTAGCGTGGAAAACTCCGCAATTCCGTCTGGTCTGGCTGGTGCTGTGCCTGAACGTGTCGGCGGGTATCGGTATCCTCGGCATGGCTTCGCCACTGTTGCAGGAAGTGTTCGGCGGCAAACTGCTGGGCGTCGATGTTCCGTTTGGTCAGCTCGACGCTGGCCAACTGGCCTCGATCGCGGCGATCGCAGCGGGCTTCACTGGTCTGCTGAGCCTGTTCAACATCGGTGGCCGCTTCTTCTGGGCCTCGTTCTCCGACTACCTGGGCCGCAAGAACACTTACTTCGTGTTCTTCGCGCTGGGTTTTGCCCTGTACGCGCTGATTCCGAACATGGGCCATCTGGGCAACGTTGCGCTGTTCGTGGCGGCGTTCTGCATCATCCTGTCGATGTACGGCGGTGGTTTTGCCACCGTTCCGGCGTATCTGGCCGACCTGTTCGGTACACAGATGGTCGGTGCGATCCACGGTCGTCTGCTGACTGCCTGGGCTGCTGCCGGCGTGCTCGGTCCGGTGCTGGTCAACTACCTGCGTGAATATCAGTTGAGCATCGGCGTGGAACGCGCTGCCGCTTACGACATCACCCTGTACATCCTCGCCGGCCTGCTGGTGCTGGGCTTCCTGTGCAACCTGATGGTGCGCCCGGTGGCCGACAAGTACTTCATGACCGACGCCGAACTGGCCGCCGAACAGGCGCTGGGCCACGACAAGGGTGCCGATGCCAGCACCGTTCTGGAGTGGAAAGCGGCGCCGGGCACCAAGCCTCTGGCGATCGCGGCGTGGCTGGTGGTGGGTATTCCGTTGGCGTGGGGTGTGTGGGTGACCCTGCAGAAGACGGCGGTACTGTTTCACTAAGGTGTTAGCTGAATAAACACCGAACCTGTGGGAGCGAGCCTGCTCGCGAAGACGGAGCACCAGTCAACATCAATGTTGGCTGGGGTGCCGCATTCGCGAGCAGGCTCGCTCCCACATTTGTTTATGGCATGCCTGTACTGGCTTGTATGGACATGTCTACCCGCGACAGCCGGGCGTTCTATCCGTCAGGCATCTCACCTCTCGTGTTTCTGTTTGCCTCCTGCGTGCCTATAATGGCTGCCTTTTTCGCCCAATGATTTTGCGGAGCTGGTGATGGCCGAACGTAAGGCGTCTGTCGAGCGCGACACTCTGGAAACCCAGATCAAAGCCTCGATCAACCTTGATGGCACCGGAAAGGCCCGATTCGATATCGGTGTACCTTTTCTTGAGCACATGCTGGATCAGATCGCCCGTCACGGGTTGATCGACCTGGATATCGAATGCAAGGGCGATCTGCATATCGACGACCACCATACGGTGGAAGACGTCGGTATCACCCTCGGCCAGGCGTTTGCCAAAGCCATCGGCGACAAAAAAGGCATCCGTCGCTACGGCCATGCCTACGTGCCGCTCGATGAAGCGCTGTCGCGCGTGGTGATCGATTTCTCCGGTCGCCCGGGCCTGCAGATGCACGTGCCGTACACCCGCGCTACCGTCGGCGGTTTCGACGTTGACCTGTTCCAGGAGTTTTTCCAGGGCTTCGTCAACCACGCGCTGGTCAGCGTGCACATTGACAACCTGCGCGGCACCAACACCCACCACCAGATCGAAACCGTGTTCAAGGCTTTCGGCCGTGCGCTGCGCATGGCCGTCGAGCTGGACGAGCGCATGGCCGGGCAGATGCCGTCGACCAAAGGCGTTCTGTAATGCAGACGGTTGCAGTTATCGACTACGGCATGGGCAATCTGCACTCGGTGGCCAAGGCTCTTGAGCACGTCGGCGCCGGCAAGGTGCTGATCACCAGCGATGCGAACGTGATTCGCGAAGCCGACCGCGTGGTATTCCCGGGCGTTGGCGCGATTCGCGATTGCATGGCGGAGATCCGTCGCCTCGGCTTCGATTCGCTGGTCCGTGAGGTCAGCCAGGATCGGCCGTTCCTCGGAATCTGTGTCGGCATGCAAGCCCTGCTCGATACCAGCGAAGAGAACGCCGGCGTCGACTGCATCGGCCTGTTTCCGGGCGCGGTGAAATTCTTCGGCAAGGATCTGCACGAAGACGGCGAGCACCTGAAGGTCCCGCACATGGGCTGGAACGAGGTGAAGCAGAACATCAGTCACCCGTTGTGGCATGACATCCCGGATCTGGCGCGTTTCTACTTCGTGCACAGCTACTACATCGCCGCCGCCAATGCGCGGCAGGTGGTAGGCAGCGGTCATTACGGTGTCGATTTCGCCGCAGCGCTGGCCGACGGTTCGCGTTTCGCCGTGCAGTTCCACCCGGAGAAAAGCCATACCCACGGCCTGCAACTGTTGCAGAACTTCGCTGCGTGGGACGGTCGCTGGTAAATGGCTGTCAAGAAATCCAAACCGCCGATTCTGACCCTCACTCCCGAGCAGGAGAGCGAGGCCAGTCGCAAGATTCAGCGGTTCATGGAAGACCGTTTCGAACTGGATCTGGGTTCGTTCGAGGCGGCGGAAATTCTTGAGCTGTTTACCCGCGAGATTGCTCCGCACTATTACAACAGGGCGATTTTCGATGTGCAGACCCACCTCAAGGAGCGGTTTGAAAGCATCGAAAGCGACCTGTGGGCGCTCGAGAAAAACTGATTCCCGAGCCAAGCTGAACATTCCAATTTTAAGGTTTGCCAGATGCTGATTATTCCCGCTATCGATCTCAAAGACGGTGCCTGCGTACGTCTGCGCCAGGGCCGCATGGAAGATTCCACGGTGTTCTCCGATGACCCGGTGAGCATGGCTGCCAAGTGGGTGGAGGGCGGTTGCCGTCGTCTGCATCTGGTCGACCTGAACGGCGCGTTTGAAGGTCAGCCGGTCAACGGCGAAGTGGTTACCGCAATCGCCAAGCGTTACCCGACCCTGCCGATCCAGATTGGCGGCGGTATCCGTTCGCTGGAAACCATCGAGCATTACGTCAAGGCTGGCGTGAGCTACGTGATCATCGGCACCAAAGCCGTGAAAGATCCGGCGTTCGTTGCTGAAGCCTGCCGTGCGTTTCCGGGCAAGATCATTGTCGGTCTGGATGCGAAAGACGGTTTCGTCGCCACCGACGGCTGGGCTGAGATCAGCACCGTGCAGGTCATTGACCTGGCCAAGCAGTTCGAAGCCGACGGCGTGTCCTCGATCGTTTATACCGACATTGCCAAAGACGGCATGATGCAGGGCTGCAACGTACCGTTCACCGCTGCGCTGGCCGCTGCCACCAGGATTCCGGTGATCGCTTCCGGCGGCATCCATAACCTGGGTGACATCAAGTCGCTGCTCGACGCCAAGGCACCGGGCATCATCGGCGCGATCACGGGCCGCGCGATCTATGAGGGCACTTTGGATGTTGCAGAGGCTCAAGCTTTTTGTGATGGCTACGCGGCCAGATAAAAGCAGCTTCAAGTTGCAAGCTGCGAGCTGCAAGTTAGAAGCGCGACCGCAATCCGCCCTTTCTTGCAGCTTGAAGCTTGAAGCTTCTTAATCGGAGATTAAGTCTTATGGCATTGGCCAAACGCATCATCCCTTGCCTGGACGTGGACAACGGCCGGGTCGTCAAAGGTGTGAAGTTCGAGAACATCCGCGACGCCGGTGACCCGGTGGAAATCGCCCGTCGCTACGACGAGCAGGGCGCCGACGAGATTACCTTCCTCGACATCACCGCCAGCGTCGATGGTCGTGACACTACGCTGCATACCGTCGAGCGCATGGCCAGCCAGGTGTTCATTCCGCTGACCGTCGGCGGTGGCGTGCGTACCGTGCAGGACATCCGCAACCTGCTCAATGCCGGCGCGGACAAGGTGTCGATCAACACTGCTGCCGTGTTCAACCCGGAATTCGTAGGCGAAGCCGCGCAGCATTTCGGCTCGCAGTGCATCGTCGTCGCTATCGACGCCAAGAAAGTCTCCGGCCCCGGCGAAACCCCGCGCTGGGAAATCTTCACCCACGGCGGGCGCAAGCCGACCGGCCTCGACGCGGTCGAGTGGGCGAAGAAAATGGAAGGCCTCGGTGCTGGCGAAATCCTCCTGACCAGCATGGATCAGGACGGCATGAAAAACGGCTTCGACCTCGGCGTGACCCGCGCCATCAGCGACGCGCTGGGCATTCCGGTGATCGCTTCCGGTGGCGTCGGCAATTTGCAGCATCTGGCCGACGGCATTCTCGAAGGCCATGCCAGTGCGGTGCTGGCGGCAAGTATTTTCCACTTCGGCGAATACACCGTGCAGGAAGCCAAGGCCTACATGTCGCATCGCGGCATCGTCATGCGCTAAAGCGTACAGGCCAGTGGACAGCATGGCGCGCCCAAGGCACTCTTGGGCACGCCATGGATTCCGGTAGCCCGACATGATCAAACGCCTGCTTGTTGTTCTCGCCAGCGCCTCGTTGTTGTTCATCAGCAATGCCCGGGCCGAAACCAGTCCCGACACCGATCTGGTGCTGCTCACCGAGAACTTCCCGCCGTACAACATGGCGAAGAACGGCAAGAACTTCGCCCAGGGCGACAACATCAACGGTATTGCCACGGACATCGTTCGCGAGATGTTCCAGCGCGCCGGCCTCACTTACAGCCTGACCCTGCGTTTCCCCTGGGAACGTGTCTACAAGCTCGCCCTGGAAAATCCCGGTTACGGGGCCTTCGTCATGGCGCGCCTGCCCGATCGCGAAAGACTGTTCAAATGGGTCGGCCCGATCGGCCCGGATGACTGGATTCTGCTGGCCAAGGCTGACAGCAAGATCACCCTCGACACCCTCAACGACGCGCGCAAATACAAGATCGGCGCCTACAAGGGTGACGCGATTGCCGAGACACTCACCAAGCAAGGCCTCAAACCGGTGGTGGTGCTGCGCGATCAGGACAACGCTAAAAAGCTGCTCAATGGCCAGATCGATCTGTGGGCCACGGGTGATCCTGCCGGCCGTTATCTGGCACGGCAGGATGGCGTGACCGGTCTGAAGACCGTGCTGCGCTTCAACAGCGCCGAGTTGTACCTGGCGCTGAACAAGGATGTTTCCGATGAGGTGGTCAACAAGCTTCAGACCGCGCTGGATCAACTGCGCAAAGAAGGCGTGGTCGATGAAATCATGGCGCGCTATCTGTGACCACATCCAGATCAGGCGATGGCAGCGCTTCTACGTTGGTGCTGTCGATGCCTGTCTCAGCGGGGATATCCGACGTCAGCGATGGGCACGAACTGACTGACTCGATGGATTGCGGCGGGTATTGCGTCAGCAGAACGCTGGAGTCGTCGGTATAGCCGAAATCGACCGCCACTTGAGTACCGTCTTCCCTCACCAGTTCGTAATGGCTTTGCATCTGATAGACCGCTACGGCTGATTGTTTTGGCACCATGGCAATCACGATCTGCGGTCGCAGCTCGTGCCAGCCGTTGGAAGACGCTTCAGTGTGGGTCAGGGCCTTCGGCAGGCAAGCCGAGAATCTGGTCATGCGGATGTCGCTCAGAGGCGCGGATGGCCAGGCTTTTACAATTTCCATCGCGGTGAAGCTATGGAACATCCGCATCGTCACGGCGCTCTGCGCGCGCGGCGCAGTCCATTTTGTCGCGCGGTATGTGTCTGCCTCATTGCGCTCATAACCGATGAGCACGTATTGGTCGGTCCTCTTGAGTGCGTAGTAAGGTGAGTTGCGAAACTGCTCACCGGGATGCGCATGGTCTCGCACCGCGAACCAGGGCAGGCGGGCAACATGTGTGACTGTGGCGGGTTCGCTTTCGGCTGGCTTGGCATATCCACCGAGAACCGGAACCTGCGGTGGTTCGCTCAGTTGCACAGGGATCTGCATGCGCAACGCGTACGCCGATGAAGGTGCCGCAGGCTTGCTGTAGCCCTGAATGCCGGCGAATGTGCCCGCTGCAAACAGGATTTCGCCTGCTGCCGCAGTCGGCGGTTCGATGGTGTAGGCACTGAAACTCATTTTGGCGCCGCTACCTTTGTCATTCCAGATCAACTCGCCGAGGTTCGCCGCGACGACGAGGTCGACCCTGACGCAACGCACTGAGTTGAGCGAAGGTTTGCAATGATCGGTGGTGCAGACTTGGCCCAAGGCGACGTAACCGACAGGTGCCAAAGGGCGCCAGATCGACAGGCGCGCAACATTGGGCGCCCCGGTTTCTTTCCAGACCAGTTCAAAATCGACAGGACGCGCCAGTGCCTTGCCTCTGGCGTTTTCGACTCCTTTCAAATCCCTCTCGCAGACCACGGCCGCGACTACTTCGCCGTTGATATTGGCATCGCCGGGGATCAGCATATCGCCCAGCGGGAAATAGCCCGGCAGTGCATCCGGAGCGGGGGCAGGGCGCCAGAAGGTGGCGGGTTTCGCTTTCGAGCCGTTGCTGCTCCAGACCCGATTGAATTCCGTGGTGAAGTTGATCAGCAGGTTGTCCTGGATGATCGGTTCCATTTGCCGTGGCAGCGCTGCGATATTGTCTTCGATAATCATGATGATTCCTGATAGTTGAAAGCGACGCGAGGGCGTCGCGACCTGTTGCAGGTCGCACTATCGGAAACGGGGACGGTTATCGGGTGGTAACTATGTATGTGCCAGCGTCACAGGGTTTTACCTATAAACGCCGTCCTTGCCATGCCCGGCCATGGCCCGGTTGCTGCGCACGCTGATCATCTGCCGGATATCGATCCAGTCGATGCCTTGCGCTTTGAGCTTGGGTAATTCGCGCTCCAGCACCGCCAGGGTCTGCGGATACGGATGGCCGATCATCACCGCTGAGCCCTGTTTGTGCGCCAGGGTGATCGCGGTCTGCAACTGAGTGGCAATGGCCGCTTCGGTGCGCTCATCATCGAGAAACACGTCTCTGGAAACGCTGGCCAGATCGATTTTCTGCGCCTGCTGCGCAGCGACCGTTTGAGCGCTGGTGCGGCTGTCGACGAAGAACTTGTGCCGACGCTGCAATTCGCCCATCAACCACGCCATCGCCGCAGGCTGCGCGGTCATGCGGCTGCCCATGTGATTGTTGATGCCGGCGGTGAACGGGACTTTTTCAAACGCGGCATTCAGGCGTTTCTGCAGCTCTTCGATGGGCAGTTCGGGGTGCCAGGCGTACGGCCCGGTGGCCGGATCCATGGGCATGTGCAGGATGACGATCTTGCCGGCGCGATGGGCTTCGCGGGCAAATTCGCTGGCGTGGGGGGTGTCGGGCATGATCGCCGCCGTGACCGGGCCGGGCAGGGCGAGCACGCGACGATCCCGGGGCAGGTTCTGCCCCAGGTCATCGATGATCAATGTCAGGTAGGCCTTGTGCGGGGAAGAGATGGCGGACTCTGCTTGGGCAAAGCCCGCCAGACAGCACAACAGGACGCAGAGTGCGCGGAGCAACATCCTCAGCGGCCGGAGGTGATGCTCAGGCCTTTGAGCAGGCTCAGGGCCTGGGCCAGCTGGTAATCGTCATCCTGCGGCATCGCTTTGGCCTTGCCGCCGGAACCGCTCGGTTTGTCGGCGCCGCCGTTGCCGTTGCCCAAATGACCTTGCAGATCGGCTTCCTTGAAGTATTCGCTGTCGGCTTCGTTGGTGATCTTCGCGCGGCGCACTTCGATGTCCGGCACGATGCCCTGAGCCTGGATCGAGCGGCCGTTCGGCGTGAAGTACAGCGCGGTGGTGATCTTCAGCGCGCGGTCGTTGTTCAGCGGCAGCACGGTCTGCACCGAGCCCTTGCCGAAACTGGTGGTGCCCATGACCACGGCACGCTTCTGGTCCTGCAGGGCGCCGGCGACGATTTCCGAAGCCGAGGCACTGCCACCGTTGATCAGCACGACCATCGGTACCGCTTCGCTTTCGTCCTTGCCGGTGGCGGAGAAGCGCAATTCGGAGTTGGCGATGCGGCCCTTGGTGTAGACGATCAGGCCTTTGGTGATGAAGTGGTCGACCACTTCCACTGCCGATTGCAGTACGCCGCCCGGGTTGTTGCGCAGGTCGAGAATGATGCCGTTGAGCTTCTTGCCGTTGTCCTTGCGCAGTTTGGCCAGAGCCTTGGAGACTTCTTCGCCGGTCTTGACCTGGAACTGGGTGATGCGGATGTAGCCGTAGCCCGATTCCAGCAGTTGCGCCTTGACGCTTTTCACCTGAATCACTGCACGGGCCAGGGTCACATCGAACGGCGTGCCGCCATCGCGAACCAGGGTCAGGGTGATTTTCTGGCCGATCTTGCCGCGCATCTTGTCGACGGCTTCGGTCATGGTCTGGCCGCGGGTTGGCTGGCCGTTGATCTTGACGATGAAGTCGCCAGCCTGAATGCCGGCCTTCGACGCCGGGGTGTCGTCGATCGGCGAGACAACCTTGATGAAGCCGTCCTCGGCGCCGACTTCGATGCCCAGGCCGCCGAATTCACCGCTGGTGCTTTCCTGCAGCTCGGTGAAATCTTCCGGGCCAAGGTAGGCCGAATGCGGATCGAGGTTGCTGAGCATGCCCTTGATCGCGTTTTCCAGCAGAGTCTTGTCGTCCACAGGCTCGACGTACGCGGCTTTGATCCGGTCCATGACCTCGGCGAAGGTGCGCAGCTCTTCCAGCGGCAACGGCGCCTTGGCGGTCGCGGCAGTGCCTGCCGGAGCGACGGTCGGGGCCGGTTGCGCGGCGAACGCCAGAGGCGCGCCGATCACCAGGGCGATCGTCAGGGCCAGCGAGGTAAGGCGGGACAAATGCAGCATGTCGAACGAACTCCTGAATTAGATGGTGCGCTTATCCTTGCGCACGACACCATTGCGCCGGATCACTCGGGTGACCCTGCTGACGAATTGCGAAATACAGCGCTGGCGTGTCCTGACCGCCACTGTTACCGACAGTGGAAATCGACTCGCCAGCCTTGACCACATCACCCGCCGACTTGAGCAGCGTCTGGTTGTGGCCGTAAAGACTCAGAAAACCGTTGCCGTGATCGAGAATCACCAGCAAACCGGCACCGCGCAGCCAATCGGCGAACACCACGCGCCCGCCGTGTACGGCGTGCACCTGGCTGCCGGCGGAAGCGCTGATCATCACGCCATCCCACTTGGTGCGGGCGTCGTCGCCACGGCTTTCACCGAAGCGTGCGAGTAATCGACCATCAACCGGCCACGGAAGTTTTCCCCGGGTCGCAGCAAATGGCCCGCCAAAGGTTTCGCCGCTGCTCGATACCAGCGCGCCGGGGCTTGATCTGGCGGGTTTTCGTGGGGCGTCGCTGTTATCAGCCTGCGCCTCACGCAAACGCTTTTTTTCCGCTTCCTGCTGGGCGATCAGCGCTTTCTGCCGCGCTTCTTCTGCCTCACGAGCCTGACGGGCCAGGGTTTCTTCAATGGTTTTAAGGACTTTAGACAGGTCTGCCTGATCCTGCTCGCGGGCGGCGAGTTTCTGGTCGCGGGCCTTGACGTCGTCATTGAGTTTGGCAAGGACCTGCTGGCGTTCCTTGCGGACTTTCTCGAGTGCTTCGCGCTGCGTGTCGAGGTCGCTTTTCTGCACCAGCAACTGCGCTTGCTGCAGGCCGATGTCTTTTTCGACATTGGCCAGCTGGCGCAGGGTTTCGTTGAAGTTCTTCAACTGCTCCAGGCGTGCCTGGCTCAGGTAGTCGTAATAGGTGAGGGTGCGGGCGAACTTCTCGGGGTTCTGCTGATTGAGCAGCAGCTTGAGGTATTCCTGGCGGCCGTTCTGGTACGCCGCTCGGGCCTGGATGGCGATCAGTCGCTGCTGTTCAGTGCGCGCGCTCTGGAGTTTTTTTTTCTCTGCATCGAGCCGCTGTAGCTCGGATTCGCTTTTCTGCAGTTCTTTCTGCAGCGCGTCGACCTGCTTCTGCAGCTTGCCCATCTCGGTTTCAGTGCCCTTGAGCTCTTTTTGCACGCCGGACTTTTCTTCCTGCAGCTTGCCCAGGAGTTTTTTCAGCTCGGCGATATCCTGACGCGTGGCCTCCAACTGCTGTTGGGTTTGCGCGCGCTCGTCGGCGAAGGCCGGCTGGAGCAGACAGGTCAGAGCAAGGGCGATCAGGACGCGAAGCATAGGGGCGGGCGGCACCAGGGTAGAGGACGGCCTAGTATGCCCGCCCAAGGCTGCAAAAAAAACGCCCAATTGGGGCTGTGTGATAACTGGCCTGAAAAACACCCCAAAACCAATGTGGGAGCGAGCCTGCTCGCGAAAGCAGTGTGTCAGGCGACATCGCTGTCGACTGATCCACCGTATTCGCGAGCAGGCTCGCTCCCACAAGGTTAGGTGTGGTTTACACCAGGATCGAGGTACCGGTCATCTCCGCCGGTTTTTCCAGACCCAGCAGCTTCAGCATGGTCGGTGCCACGTCCGCCAGTACGCCGCCTTCACGGACCTTGAGGTCACGCTTGCCGACATAAATGAACGGCACCGGCTCGGTGGTATGCGCGGTATGCGCTTGGTGGGTTTCTTCATCGGCCATTTTTTCGACGTTGCCGTGGTCGGCAGTGATCAAGGCTTCGCCGTCGACTTTTTCCAGCGCTTCAACGATGCGACCGACGCAGGTGTCCAGGCACTCGACCGCTTTGACCGCCGCGTCGAACACGCCGCTGTGGCCGACCATGTCGCCGTTGGCGTAGTTGACCACGATCACGTCGTAGCGCTGGTTTTCGATGGCGTCGACGATACGGTCAGTGACTTCCGGGGCGCTCATTTCCGGCTGCAAGTCATAAGTCGCGACTTTTGGCGACGGGATCAGGATGCGCTCTTCGCCCGGGAACGGTTCTTCACGACCGCCGGAAAAGAAGAAGGTCACGTGGGCGTATTTTTCGGTTTCAGCGATGCGCAGCTGGGTCTTGCCGTTTTTCGCCAGGTAATCACCGAGAACGTTTTCCAGGCTGCCGGCGGCGAAGGCCGACGGTGCCGGAATGCTTGCGGCGTACTGGGTCAGCATGACGAAACCGGCCAGTTTTGGCTGGCGGGCGCGCGCGAATTCCTTGAAATCGTCTTCGACGAACACGCGGGTCAGCTCGCGGGCGCGGTCGGCGCGGAAGTTCATGAACACCACGGCGTCGCCGTCTTCAACTTTCACCGGCTCACCGATGGAAGTGGCTTTGACGAATTCGTCGCTTTCGCCACGGGCGTAGGCGGCTTCGAGACCTTCCTGAGCGGTGGCGGCGTTGAATTCGCCGTTGCCGTCGACGATCAGGTTGTAGGCCTGGGCGACGCGATCCCAACGGTTGTCACGGTCCATGGCGAAATAGCGGCCGATGATGCTGGCGATCCGGCCTTTGCCCAAGGCCTGGAAAGTCGCGTCGAGCAGTTCGATCGACGAAGCGGCGCTTTTCGGCGGCGTGTCGCGGCCGTCGAGAAAGGCGTGCAGGTAGATTTTTTCGGCGCCGCGCTTGAAGGCCAGTTCGGCCATGGCGATCAGGTGATCCTGGTGGCTGTGCACGCCGCCATCGGACAGCAGGCCCATGAAGTGCACGGCTTTGCCGGCGGCCACGGCTTTATCGACAGCGGCGCAGATGGTCGGGTTTTCGAAGAATTCGCCGTCGCGGATCGCTTTGGTCACGCGGGTGAAGTCCTGATACACCACGCGCCCGGCGCCGAGGTTCATGTGGCCGACTTCGGAGTTGCCCATCTGGCCGTCCGGCAGGCCGACGTCCATGCCGCTGCCCGAAATCAAGCCGTTCGGCACCGTGGCCCACAGACGATCCAGTACAGGTTTCTTCGCCGCGAACACGGCATTGGATTCGGGGCTGTCGCTGTGACCGAAGCCGTCGAGAATCATCAGGACCAAAGGTTTGGGCGTAGTCGTCATGGAATCCACTCGTGGCTGATAAAGAAGAGGGCGATGGAAAACGGAGTTGGAGTTTAAAGCGAAGTTCCGACCGCGTCACCGCCGGACGGGGTTTGGCCGACCATAGTGGCTGTGTATACTGGCCGACATTTTAACGCCCTGGAACCTCCTTCGATGGTTGCTCACCTGATTGAATTTGCCACTAACCACTACATTCTTGTCGGTATCTTCGTCGTACTTCTGGCTCTGTTGCTGGCGCACACGATGCAGGGCGGCGGCAAGAGCCTGAGCACAGGGGAGCTGACCGCACTGGTCAATAAAGACGCAGGCGTGGTGGTGGACATCCGTCCGGCCAAGGATTATGCCGCTGGCCACATCGTCGGCGCGGTGAACATCCCGCAAGACAAACTGGCTGCCCGCGTCGGCGAGCTGGAGAAACACAAGGCCAAGACCATCATTCTGGTCGACGCCCTCGGTCAGACCGCCGGTACTCACGCCCGTGAGCTGATGAAGTCCGGCTTCACCGCCGCCAAGCTGTCCGGCGGGATTTCCAGCTGGAAAGGCGACAACCTGCCGCTGGTGAAATGACATGAGCGAAGTCATCGTCTACTCCAGCGATTACTGCCCTTACTGCTCGCGCGCCAAGCATCTGCTCGCCAGCAAAGGCGTGGCCTTCGAAGAGATCAAGGTCGATGGCAAGCCGCAGCTGCGTGCCGAAATGACCAAAAAGGCCGGGCGCACGTCCGTGCCGCAGATCTGGATCGGCGCAAAGCACATCGGCGGTTGCGATGATTTATACGCCCTGGAACGCGCCGGCAAACTCGACGCGCTGCTCAAGGGCTGAACGGCTGCACCCACGTACAGCACTCCCTAAAAGACCCAAGATCGATAAGGATCTGAGATGACTGACCAACAGAACACTGCAGCCAGCGAAGAAGAAACCGCACCGCAATTTTCCTTGCAGCGCATCTACGTACGCGACCTGTCCTTCGAAGCCCCGAAAAGCCCGGCGATCTTCCGCCAGCAGTGGGATCCGGCGGTCGGTCTGGATCTGAACACTCGCCAGAAAGCGCTGGAAGGCGATTTCTACGAAGTGGTGCTGACCCTGTCCGTTACCGTGAAAAACGGTGAAGAAGTGGCCTTCATCGCTGAAGTGCAACAGGCCGGTATCTTCCTGATCAAGAATCTGGACGCGGCTTCGATGAGCCACACCTTGGGTGCGTTCTGCCCGAACATCCTGTTCCCGTACGCCCGCGAAACCCTGGACAGCCTGGTTACCCGTGGCTCGTTCCCGGCGCTGATGCTGGCCCCGGTGAACTTCGATGCCCTGTACGCGCAAGAGCTGCAGCGCATGCAGGAAAGCGGCGAGACCCCGACCGTTCAATAACGATTCAGCCTCACCCATGTGGGAGCGAGCCTGCTCGCGAAAGCGGTCTGTCAGACACATCAATGTTGACTGACACTCCGTAATCGCGAGCAGGCTCGCTCCCACATTTGTTTTGCGGCGTTACTTGAAGTCGTTCTGCCGCCACGCTTCGTACACGGCGACCGCCACGGTGTTGGACAGGTTCAGGCTGCGGCAGCCTTCGCGCATCGGCAGGCGCAGGCGCTGTTCGGCGGGCAGGGCGTCGAGCACGTCCGCTGGCAGGCCACGGCTTTCCGGGCCGAACAGAAACGCGTCGCCGGGCACGAACGCGGCATCATGGAACGGCCGTGAACCCTTGGTGGTGAAGGCGAACACGCGCGGGTTGCCCAGGCTTTCCAGACAACTGGCCAGGTTAGCGTGACGCTGCAACGTGGCATATTCGTGGTAGTCGAGACCGGCGCGGCGCAGGCGCTTGTCGTCCATCTCGAAACCCAGTGGTTCGATCAAATGCAGGTGGCAGCCGCTGTTGGCGCACAGCCTGATAACGTTGCCGGTGTTCGGCGGAATTTCTGGTTGAAAAAGGATGACGTGAAACATGCACGGCTCCGAAGGTAAAGATGAGCGGCATTCTACGCCGCCTGTGGACAACCGTTCGAAACTATTCCCGCGCGTCATCGGCTCGCTGGCGATTGTCGGCTTGATGATCGGCTTGATGATCGGCCGGCTGACTACGCCGGATCCGAGCGTGCTGGAGCAGGTCGAGGTTACCGATGGCGGCCTGGTGGTGTGGTTCAACAATGAGCCGAAGCTGCACGGCGAGATCATCGACGGCACCGTCGCGCTGCTGTTTCAGGCCGAAGGTCGACCGCAGAAAGGCCAGCTCAGGCTCAACGGCAAGGACGTCAACTGGCGCACGCGCAAGAGTGATGGCGGATTGTTGCTGACGGTGCTGGCAGCGCGTCCGTTGCGGGGCGACTGGGTCGGCAGCGAGGTCGATGATCGCTGGCGACTGGAGATCCGTTTGAGCGAGCCCTAGCGGCACTTCTTCATCACTGGGGCGCGCTCCCACACTTTTTGAGGTCGTTTCCCACTGCGACCGTCTTCCTTTCCCATCTCCAGCACGTGCTCATGCACGTTATCGTTCGCCCCTTCAAACGGCAGGATGCCGAAACCCGTCGTCCCCTTGCAGGAATGCAGGGGGCGTCTTTTTCAAGGATGAAAATATGCCAGTCAAACCCCCTCGCGGTGGCGGTACCCACGTGGACGCCTCGGGCAGCCCGCATCGGGCTGCGGACGTGGACACTTCGCTTCCCGGCCACTTGGGTCGCACAGGCGTCGATGTGGATATTGCTCAGCACCATTTGCTGCCGCGCGCCGGATCATCCACCGACGCCACCCTGGATGCCGTGCCCCCCGCCGCGGCCGTTGTAGTTCGCGCAATCGCGGAGGGTATTGGCCCGACCGCCACCCAGCCTTCGCTGGACAATTACGTCACCAACGCCCGAGCGATACTTCCACAGGTCAACAGCGAAGGTTTGCGGGTGATCAGTCGGCGAACCTACGCAGACCTGGCCAACGGTGACCTGGTGCCTGTCGCCGTGGATCCTGCGACGGGTTTGTACCGAGCCCGGCGGCCAAGCGAGTTGCTCCCTTCCGGCCCGGTGATGCTGCGCGATGTGGGCAGCGGACTCTGGTATGCGCGTGAAGTCGCGGAGCCAACTACCCGGGAACAGATCCGCACCTACCTTCCCGACGCGACCGACGAGGACGCGGATGCCTTCATCGCCCGGTTTGATGACAAGGACGTGGCAGAGCTTGAGCTCAAGCATATCCAGCTTGGGCTTGCGCTATTGGACTCGACGGATTTTGACCTGCCGATCAGTCGAGGTTCCATTTCATCGGACAACGAGTTTCATGAGGCGCGAAATATGTGGGCGACGTTTCGCCAGTTGTACCGATGGCAGGGCCAGCCCGAGCAGCGCGTCTACCGTGATGGGCGGCTCGTGGGCTTCAAGCTGGAAATCGATCTGACGATTTGGCCAGTTGCAAAGCCGCTTTCCTTGAAGTTCGGCTCAGTGGTTTCTCTGACTTTAAGAGGCCGTGGCCGGCTGGATCCGGACGTGTTTTGCGCACAATTTCCCAACCTTGAAAGCCTGACGATTACCAGTCAGGAAATCGCAGTGCAAGGCCGGTTTCAAGGATGGGACGTGATTAATTGGGTGCATTCAAAATTCAGTCTGGATTCGCGCTTTGCCGAGCAATTGAAAAGATTCCCGCGTCTGCAAAGGCTGCACTTGCAGGACTGTGAATTGACGTCTGACTTTTCCGTACGAGGCCTTGCCAGGCTACATGAGCTATGGCTTTGCAATACATTCGAGGCCCCGGTGAATAGCCTCGACATGCAATTGCGGCATCAGGAGCAAGTCACCTTTTTGCAAGTGGCAGCTGACCTCAGAGGGATGACTGAACTGCGAGTGCTGGATCTGAGCCGCACCGGAATACACCTGCTGCCTTCCGGTCTTGAGGCCATCGACGTGGCGTCGAAGCTTGAAGTGTTGAGACTGGGGGGCAATCCGCTTGCGGACAGCCTTTCACTCGAAAACATGACCGCACTGCAGGAGCTGGATCTTTCCAATACACGATTGCAAAGATTTCCCGAGGGCATTACCGACAGGATTCCCGCAAGAGAACTGAATCTTGCGGACAATCACATCAGGTCGATTCCCGAATCCGTGGAGCTCAGAGCGGGCTTCAATCTCATCGGCAATCCGATCACGGACCCGGCCTCGCTACGGCGGTTGATACGAGCACGTGCCGAGACAGGCACCGATATCTGGCTTGGGCAGGAAAGCAGCGATGGGTCTGCCGATCTCTGGCTACGCAACGTGCCACAGGACCAGATAGCGGAAAAACAAGCGCTGTGGGACAGGCATAACGCCGCAATGCCACTGGCAGTGACCGGCATTCTTCGTCGGCTGAGTCGAACGCCCGAGTTTCACGTCGAACGCCCGCTGCTGCAGCGGCGCGTGTGGTGGTTTCTGGAAATGTATGACAGGGCCGACGTCACCGAGCGGGCCAGGCTCGACGCCATTCTTCATACGGAAACGAGTCCCGGGAGGATGCTGGACCGGCTGGAGAATGAAATCCGCAGCTATGACGCAGGGCGACAGAATCAACCGCTGCACCCTCTGCCCAAGCGCCCCAAGTTCGAATAGGGGCCGAGCGCATTGCAGTGTAAAAGCGGGAATCCCTGACCTGCCTGTATCAGGGTTCCCAAAAGCATGGGCGTCGCGTTCAGCGTCGGCCCGGTGTAAAGAGGGAACCCCCGGCCTGCCTGTACCAAGGATCCCAAAAGGGTGGACTCATCCGTTGCGGTCTGAGCCCGATGTAAAGAGGGGAATCCCCGGCCTGCCTGTACCAAGGTCCCCGAAACGGGTGGTGAAACGAATCACCTGAGATAGGTATTGCAGGGTGCGTGCCAGGTTTAAATTTGCTGAAACAAAAAACGCTTTGCGAACGCGAAAGCTCCGGGACTCGGGGCTTTCGCGTTTTTGAATAAAGGGTTTTTCAGTTTTTTCAGGAGTGATTGTGGCGATACGGCTGTGCGCGATCGCGGGTCATTGTGCATTGATGCGGTGCACGGTGGCCCTCACCCTGACCCTCTCCCAGAGGGAGAGGGGACTGACCGAGGTGCCCGGTCAAGTTACGCCGACCTGAGATACCGAGCCGAACTCAGGCCTCGAAACCACCCGAGATTGCTCCCTTCCCCCTCTCCCCCTTGGGGGAGAGGGCTGGGGTGAGGGGGATCGATCCTGAGTACACGACAACCCTTAAGCGTTAACCCTCTTCCCCCTCATCATCATCCCCACCATCAACCTTCATC